>JAYUHG010000134.1:0-11519 GCA_043767195.1 Gammaproteobacteria bacterium
TATCGAGCAGGTACGGTGCAGTGCTTTTTGTGGCCGGGTTCGGATTGCGGTGCACGGCGAACTGCGGCATCAGAAGCTCCGCAGGCCATCGCTGAACACGCCGTGTTTCTCAACCTGTTGGTTGTAGGCTGTAATGGCGCCTTGGTTCTCGGCCAGCCATTGTTCCCGCTGTTTCCGCTTGAGCGCCTCGGCCAATGCCTGTTCCAGCGTGGCGGATAGATTAATGTGCAAGTCTTTGGCTTTGCTGAGCAAGTCCCCGTTGACGCTGAGGTTTGCGGACCGTTTCGGGGCGTGGGGGTCGTAGGCGGATTCCATGGGGCGTCCTCCGATGGTTGAATGCGCATATTGTATGCGCATAGAAGGGCGCACAGCAAGTATCGAGTTTTCCCCTACCCCGTCGGCATCAGGTGCATGGCCTCGGCCAGCAGCGACACGGTGACTTTCCCACCGCGGGCCAAGTTGTTGCGCCGCGCCACATGAGTGGGTACCGACAGGTAAAGATTTTCAGCAGCCACGCGCAATGTCAGTGCAGTGTTGGCGCCCAGCGCCAGGTAATCCTCGATCTCTCCCGATACCGGATTCTCGTTCTCGCCCCGGGACGGTCGATCCCGGCGATGCAGCACCACGCGCTCGGCGGGGATCACCCAATCCACGCGTGTGCCCACAGCTATGTCCTGATGCAACGGGCATTCCAGTTGCTGCCCGTTCCATTGCAACACTGAAATGTTGCGCTCGGTATCGTGGGCGAGAATCTCCCCAGTGAAGATATTGTCCAAGCCTACGAGCCTTGCCACCGCGGCGGAGCGGGGCCGTGACATCACGTCATCCGGGGTGCCGGTTTGCAGGGTTTCGCCACGATGCAACACACAGAGCGTGTCCGCCAGCGTGCGCGCTTCATCCAGATCATGGGTCACCATAATCACGGGCATGTGCAGTTGTCGGCGCAGGCGCGCCAGCTCACGCATGAGCTTGCGGCGCGTTTGTTGATCCACGGCGGCGAAGGGCTCATCCAGCAGCAATACCGATGGTTCGCGGGCCAGTGCCCGGGCCAGTGCCACGCGCTGTTGCTGGCCCCCGGATAATTGTCCCGGGCGACGCGCTTCCAGACCCTGCATGTTGACCATTTCCAGCAATGTGCGCGCGCGCTCCAGGGGCGCCGTGTCCGATTCGGGTTCCACCGCCAGGGCGATATTCTCCGCGGCGCTCAAATGTGGAAATAATCCATACTCCTGAAACACCATGCCCACGCGACGGATCTGCGGCGGCAGGCAGATGCCGCGACCGCTATCCATCCAGAAGTGATCGCCGCACTTGATCATGCCCAGGGTTGGGCGATGCAGCCCGGCGATGCTGCGCAATAACGTAGTCTTGCCGCTGCCGGAGGGGCCGACAATCACCAGCAACTGACCCGGCCCGCATTCCAGTTCAGCCACCAACCGGATGGGTGCCGATTGGGTCACGCGCAACTGAATGGATTTACCAGGGACGGGTTCGGCCATGGCGATCATGGAGGGCATAGATAATTGTGATGGAGATGAAAGCGATGCCGAGCAGGAACAGGGACATGAGTCCGGCGCCGGCGTCGTCCAGGGCCTGCACCCGGTCATAGATGGAAATGGAAATGGTACGCGTCTCGCCTTCAATATTGCCGCCAACCATCAACACCACGCCGAATTCTCCCAAGGTGTGGGCGAAGGTGAGCACCAGCGCCGTGAGGATACCGGGCCAGGCCAGGGGCAGTTCGATACGCAAGAATGTCTGCCAATGGGTCAAGCCACTGCACCAGGCGGCTTCCCGGATCACCATGGGGATGGACTCGAACGCGCGCTGCATGGGTTGAACGGCGAAGGGAATATTGAACAGCAGCGAAGCCACCAATATTCCCTCGAAGGAAAATGCCAGGGGCTCATCCAGCAGTGATTCCCACAGCCCGCCCATGGGACCGTTGCTGCTCAACATGTTCAGCAGGTAATACCCCAGCACCGTGGGCGGCAGGATCAGCGGCATGGCGATGAGCGCCTGCACCATGTTGCGACCGCGAAAGGAATGCCATGCCAGCCAGCGGGCTACGACGATGCCGAAGGGGATCAGCACCAGCGACGTAAGCAAGCCAAGGTGCAAAGACAAAAGCAGTGCCGTGGTGTCGAAGTGATTCATGGTTCGGGAACGGTATAACCGGACCGGGATAACAACTCACGGGCGGCGGCGGATTGCAGGAAGGCAAAGAATGCCCGGGCTTCAGCGCCGGCGCCGTGCAGCAGCACCATGGTCTGCGCCAATGGGTCATGCCATTCATTTTCAATGGGAAGAAAGCGCCCGCGGGTCGAAACTTCCGGCATCAATGCGTAGGACTGGGAAATGAATCCCACACCCACGCCACCGGCCAGGGTGAACTGCACGGTCTGCGCCAGATTCTCGCCGAGAATCAGCCGATCCTTTTCCAGCGCCCACACGCCCATTTTTCCCAGGGCCTGTTGCGCCGCGACACCAAAGGGCGCCACTTCGGGATTGGCCATGGCAATGCGGCGGTATTTTCCCGCGGACAACAATCGCCCCAGGGCGATCAGATCCGTTGCCGATTCCAACTCAGAGCCTGTAGGGATGAACGCTCCAAGATTTGCATAACCCAGAACCACGGGTACGCCAGTGGTTAAATTCTCCCGCTGCGCACGGGTAATGTAATCCGTGGCCGCGGCAATATAGATCTCGAAACGCGCCCCTTGCTGGATCTGGCGCAACAGGTCACCGGACGAACCTACATTGATTCGCACCCGTGAGCCGTTCACGCGGGTAAAGTCTGCCGCCAGGGTTTGCAGGGGATGGGCCAGGTTGGCGGCCACGGCCACCAGGGGTTCCGCGGCCGGGGCCGACATGGAACAGTGCAACGCGAACAACAAGGCGAGGGTACGCATGGCCGGGACTATAGCAAGGTATACTTGATGGGTGAAATTGACGTAGTGGATTGCCATGCCTGCACTGGATCTCTGGTACATGTTGAGCAGTATTGTCACGGTGTTTGGTCTGCCGCTGGCTATCTTTGTGTTTGTCTACGAGCAACGCAAGGAACGGGAGGATGCCAAGGAAAGCACTTACCTGATGCTTTCGGATGCCTACTCGGATTTTCTGCGTCTGGTTATCGCCAATCCGGATCTGCGCCTGCGCTCCCAGCCCAGCATCCCGAATCCCAACGAAGAACAGCATGAACGCATGCTGATAATTTTCGACATTCTGATCTCCCTGTTTGAACGCGCCCATATCCTGGTCTACGAAGAAAACATGTCCGGAGATCAACTGCGGCGCTGGCGCTCCTGGGAAGATTACATGCGCGAATGGTGCCAGCGCGAAGACTTTCGCGCCGCGTTACCGGAGTTGCTGCATGGAGAAGATCCGGCGTTCGCGGAATACATCCGCAAGCTGGCGCGGGAAGAATTGAACACAAACTGAGGTTGTGCTATCCCGGTGTGCGCATGGTGACGAATTCTTCCGCCGCCGTGGGATGAATGCCGATGGTGGCGTCAAACATGGCCTTGGTGGCGCCGGCCTTCATGGCCATGGCAATGCCCTGAATGATCTCGCCTGCATCCGGTCCCACCATGTGGGCGCCCAACACCCGATCCGTGATCTTGTCCACCACCAGTTTCATTAATACCTCTTCTTTACGACCGCCCAGTGTCTGTTTCAACGGCGTAAAGGTGGAACGGAATATCAGAATCTCACGCCCACCGGCCCGTGCCGCTTCCTCAGTCATGCCGACAGTGGCCAGATTAGGTTGGCTGAATACGCTGCTGGGGATGCCGTCATAGTCCACGCTGGCGGGTATGCCACCGAATAAGGTTCGCGCCAGCGCTGTGCCTTCCGCCGTGGCCACTGGCGTCAGGTTCACGCGATCCGTTACATCGCCGATGGCATAGATGTGAGGTATGGAGGTCTGCATGGCGGCATTCACTGCAATGGCGCCACTGGGCTTGAGGGTCACACCGGCATTCTCCAGACCCAATCCCGCGGTATTGGGGGCACGGCCCGTGGCATACAACACCAAATCGGTTTCCAGCACGGTGCCGTCCACTAATCTGACCTTGAGTCCGTGCCCGGTTTTGGTGACTTCCGCCACATCGGTATGGAAGCGCAAATCCACGCCGCGCTTGCGCATTTCATCGGCGAGAAACCGGCGGCACTCATTATCAAAACCGCGCAGAAACAGATCCCCCCGATACAACTGCGTGATGCGTACGCCCAGACCATGGAAAATGCCGGCGAACTCCACGGCGACATACCCGCCACCCACCACGACGGCGCGACGCGGTAACTGGGGCAAGTGAAACACTTCGTTTGAGGAGATGACATGCTCCCGACCGGGTAAGTCTGGAATCTTGGGCCAGCCGCCGGTGGCAATGAGGATGCGCTCCGCGGTGTGGCGTTGGTCGCCGATGCTGACGGTGTGGGCGTCCAGCAGTGTGGCGCGGCCATTGATCAAGCGCGTGCCGCTGTCCTTCAGCAGGCGTTGGTAAATACCGTTCAGACGGGCGATTTCCTGGTCCTTGTTGGCAAGCAGGCGCGACCAGTCAAATTTCGCGCTGCTCACATCCCAACCAAAGCCCTGGGCATCCTCAAAGTCTTCGCCGAAGTGCGAGGCGTAAACAAAGAGTTTCTTCGGTATGCAGCCCACATTGACGCAAGTGCCGCCCAAATAGCGATCCTCGGCAATGGCCACCCGGGCGCCAAATCCGGCGCACATGCGCGCGGCGCGGACCCCGCCAGAGCCGGCGCCAATGACAAACAGATCGAAATCAAACGCCATGGAATTTAATCCTGAACGTGAATGAGATTCGTTCCACGGATTTTATCAGTAATGCCCAAGTCAACGGTGGCGGATCACACATTAGTTATCTACAGTGTGTACCTTCCCCGCGAGTATTCGCATATGACTGGTATGGGACACACGCACACAGTTTCCGGTAATGCCCCGTTACCCGCCCCGGAATCGGAAACGGCCAAATTGCTCAGGCGCGCCACGGTCGCCTCCGTAGCGGTGGCATTCACGCTCATTGGCATCAAAGTCGTGGCTTATTTCATTACCGGTTCCGTGGCCTTGCTCTCCAGTCTGGTGGATTCGGTACTGGATTCCCTGGCCTCATTGATAAATTTATTTGCCGTGCGTCATGCCCTGGTGCCGGCGGACGCTGAGCATCGCTTCGGTCACGGCAAGGCGGAACCCCTGGCCGGGCTGGGGCAGGCGGCGTTTATTGCCGGCTCCGCCGTGTTTCTGGTGTTTGAGTCCATCAACCGGCTGGTGAATCCGGTAGGTGTCAGTCACGGTCACATCGGCATCGCGGTCATGCTGGTATCCCTGGTCATGACCCTGTTGCTGGTGTTGTACCAGAATTATGTGGTGCGCCGTACACGTTCCATGGCCATCAAGGCGGACTCTTTGCACTATGCCAGCGACATTGTGCTGAATGTGAGTGTGATTATTGCGCTGGTGCTCAGTGCGCAAATGAATCTGCCCATGGCGGACCCGTTGTTTGCCATCGGCATCGCCGGCTACATCATCTGGTCGGCGGCGCAGATCGCCAAGCAGTCACTGCATCAACTGATGGACCGGGAGCTGCCTGATGCCGACCGCGCCCGCATCATTGCCACCTGCCGCCAACATAAGGAAGTGCTGGATGTGCATGAGTTGCGCACCCGGGCCTCGGGCATGGATATTTTCATTCAGTTACATCTGGAACTGGACGGCAACCTGTCGTTGCTGCAAGCGCACCGGGTGGCGGATGAAGTGGAGCGGGAGC
The DNA here is from genome assembly GCA_043767195.1 of Gammaproteobacteria bacterium. GTDB lineage: Bacteria > Pseudomonadota > Gammaproteobacteria > Eutrophobiales > Eutrophobiaceae > 2-02-FULL-61-13. Next base: position 5,790 of record JAYUHG010000134.1, read on the forward strand.
TGCGGCGGGAATTCCCCCACGCCGATGTGATCATTCACGAGGATCCGGCGGGTTTGGAAGACAACACGCAGCACGATTGATCCGGCACCTGGTTATCCGCGGTCATCGGGGCCGGGACACTGATCCCTGAGCATGGGCGCCAGCGCCCCTGAGTGATGCAATCGTGCCAAGTCCGCATAGCCACCCAGCGGGTGATCGTTGATTAATACCTGCGGCACGGTGTGGCCCCGTGTGCGCTGGAACATCTCTTGTTGCAATTCGGCGCTGGCGTCTATGTCGTATTCAGTAAACTGGCAGCCCGCTGATTGCAACAGGGATTTGGCCATGCGGCAGTAACCGCACCAGCCCCTGGTATAGATCTCAATCTTCGGCATGATTTTGCAGACCGGGGCAACGACAACCTGTTTGGGATCGGCCTGCGGTACGGGTATCATATTCGGCGAATCTCAGGGGGAATTTACCATGGGCGCTAAACGAAGCCTGCTGCGGATATATCTGGTATTGGCGCTGTTGCCGGTATTTTCCTCGGCGGCGGATTTCAGCACGCCCCGTGGCCGTGTGCAGGATTCCGTGGACCGGGTGCTTAACATCCTGCGTGACCCGGCCCTGGATCGGGAGCTGCGCTGGCAACAGGTGGCCCTGGTGATCAGGGATGGCTTCGATTTTCGCAGTATGTCCCAAAGTGTGCTGGCCACCCAATGGAAGCAGGCCACGCCCGAGGAACGGGATTTGTTCACGCAGTATTTTTCCCAATATATCGAACAGGTGTATCGGGAGAAGATCGAGGCTTACGCTGGCCAGGAGGTGGTTTACGGAAAAGAGACCATGGAGGAGGGGCTTGCCAGTGTGGGCATGGAGATCCTCACGGCTACGGTGGCCATTCCCATCACGTTTAAATTGCGCAGCACCAATGGCAACTGGTTTGCCTATGATGTAGTCATTGAGGGTGTGAGCCTGGTGGCCAACTACCGTGGCACCTTTGCCGCGCTGTCCCGCAACGAGGGTATGGATGCCATCATGGCGGACATTCAACAGCGCGTGGCGCGCCACCGGGAGCGGCATGGTGAGACGCCCGCCGGTGATAATCCGGCGTCGCGGGAGCAATAGAAAACGGGCGTTACTTGCGCCCGCTTTCGAAGACATACTTGCTGATCAGTTCCTCCAGATTGATGGAGGATTCGGTTTCCCGGATTTCCATACCTTCTTCCAGCATCCGCTCATCTCCGCCAGGTGTAATCTTCACGAATTTCTCACCAATGATGCCGGCGGTGCGGATGGAGGCCACGGCATCCTTGCTGATGGGCACGCCGCGATCAATGGCCAGCGTCACCCGCGCCTCATATTTCTCCGCGTCAAAATCAATACTGTCCACGCTGCCGATGCGTACACCAGCCGCTTCCACATGGGTGCCGGGCCGCAATCCGGAAGCGGAAGTGAATCCCGCCGTGACGTGATAGCGTTTGTCATCGGCCAGGCCGACATCGCCCAGACGTATCGCGAGCCAGGCCACCGCCAGAATGCCGAGCAGGAGAAAAATACCCACCACGAGTTCCACTTGGGTTCGATTTTCGGTCATGGTTTCACCTAATGAAGGAGTGCGCTGATGAGGTAATCGGAGAACAGAACTGAAATGGAGGACAACACCACGGCATCGGTAGTCACGCGGCTGACGCCCTCGGAGCCATGGCCGACGGAGGGGTTGAGGTGCAGGAAGAAGCCTTTGCTCAGGCAGATCCACGCCATCAACAGCCCGAAGGCGATGCCCTTGACGCCGCCCATGAGCAGATCATCGACATTTACCGAGTCGAACATACTGCCCAGGTAAGCGCCGGAACTGCCGCCAAACAACACCACACCGACGAAATATCCACCGCCGATCCCCACGGCGATGAAAATGGCGGTGAGCAGCGGGACGGAGATCAGCGCCGCCAACAGGCGCGGGGCGATGAGATAACGGTAGGGATCCACGGCCATACAATCCAGGGCATCAATCTGATATTCACTGCGCATGATACTGATTTCGGCGCAGATCGCGGAGCCGGCGCGACCGATAATCACCAAGGCCGTGATCACCGGCCCCAATTCCCGCACCAGGCTCAATCCCACCGCGGCGCCCAACAGGCCCACGGCGCCAAACCGCACCAGGGTATCGTGAAATTGCAGCGCTACCACCATACCGACAAACGTGCCGGCTACCAGGATCACCACTAACGAGCGCGCGCCGATGAAATGGATTTGCCGCGCCAGCAGGTAAATGCGGTACGGCGGCGTTAATCCACGGTAAAGGGCGGTGGCGAGAAATATGCCGGCGCGACCCAGGCGCGCGATCCGATCCGCGCACCGATCAATAATCTGCGTCGGGCGGATCATTGCCATGATCTATTGGGTGTCTCCCGTCAATGTGCGCAGGTAACTGTCGGCGTCAAATTCTTCCTGATGGGGTGAGCGACTCAGCATATGCACGATGCGGCGATCCGTGCTGGCGCGAATTTCGTCCGGTGTGCCGGTAAGCAGGTTACGACCACCGTGCATAACCATGATGCGATCAGCGATGTTGAATACGCTTTGCAGTTCGTGGGTGATGATGACAATGGTCATGCCCATGGCGCTGCGCAGGTCCAGGATCAACCGATCCAGCTCCGCGGCGCTGACCGGGTCCAGACCGGCGCTGGGTTCATCAAAGAATAATAATTGCGGATCCATGACCACGGCCCGGGCCAGACCGGCGCGCTTGAGCATGCCGCCGGAGAGCTGCGCCGGCATCAGGTCTTCGTGCTCCGCCAGGCGCATGAAGTTCAGTTTCATGCGCGACATGATGCGAATGGTATTGAGATCGAGTTTTGTATGTTCACGCAGCGGCAACTCGACGTTTTCGCGCACGGACAGCGAACTGAATAACGCGCCATTCTGGAATGCAACACCGAGGCGCTTGCGCAGCTTGTATAGGCTGTTGCGGTCCAGGGACACCAAGTCCTGTCCCAGCACACGCACATCGCCGCTGGTTTGTTTTTTCAGGGCGAGAAGGTGGCGAAACAGCGTGGTCTTGCCACAGCCGCTGTGCCCCATGATGACCATGATCTCGCCGGGCTGAACCGCAAGATTAATATCAAATAGTACCTGGCGTGTCCCGTAGAAACTGCACAGGTTCCGCGCCTCGATTACCGGCGCCGCCGGGGCGACAGCGGATGTGGCGCTGACTGATTGTGTCGGAGTCTGCAAGGGGACGGGTGTCCCGCTTATTTCCCTGACGCGATGCGGCTGCGAATTTCCTGCATCAACTTATCGGCTTGGTCACGCTCGGCGTCATTCAATTCCTTCTGCAAGCTCTCGCGGCGTTTCTGGTCCATGGGATTACCGGTATCCGCCAGTATCATGAACCAGGCCAGGGCCAGCGACCGATTCTGTTCCACACCCTCTCCATTCATATACATCAATGCGAGGTTACGCTGGGCCGTGGCATAGCCTTGCACGGCGGCGCGCCGGTACCACTCCGCCGCCTGCGCGGCGTTCTGTTCCACGCCTTCGCCGTAGGCATAGGAAACACCCACACGATATTGTGCCAGGGCATGACCCTGCTCGGCGGCGGTCTGGAATAATTTGAACGCCTCCTGTTTGAGTTCCGCTCCGCCTTGCGCCATGACCAGAGCCAGTCCGTTCTGATACGCGGCTTCAGCGTCAGCGACCGGGGCGGGTTTTTCGCCTGTAGCTTCCGTGTCCGCTGAATCCGGCAATGCGACCGGGGCTTCGGCAGCCACTTCCGATTCGGTGGCCTGCGCCGGCTCGTCTTTGCCGCCGAATAGGCGGCCAAAAAATCCGCGCTTCTTGCCCGCGCTTTGTTCCTCTTCCGCGGCTGGCGCCGTTGCGTCATCGGTCTCAGGTTTCGCGCCTGGATCAGGCGCAGGTTCCACAGGAGTTTCCGCGACCGGCGCAGTCAATTCTGGATCCGCCTCAGCGGGCGCCGGGGCCGTCGCGCTGGCGTCCGCGGGCGCCTCCACCGCGGCTTCCGCTGTATCCTCTTTGGCGCCGAACAGCCGACCGAAGAAAGACTTCTTTTGGGGCTGTTCTTCCGCGGTGGCGGTGGCATCACCCTCCACTGCTTCCGGTTCTTCTATGTCTCCCGCCGGTTCCTCGGCCGGCTCTTCCCCTTGCTCCGCCATCCGTCGCAGGTTTTCCAGATTATGGCGCGCGGCGTCGTGCCCCTGAGCGGCTGCCTTCTCATACCATGCGGTCGCCTGGGCATCGTCCTGCTCCACACCTTCGCCCATCAAGTACATGTTACCCAGGCTGTATTGTGCCTCGGCGAAACCCCGTTGCCCGGCGCGCCGATACCAGGCTGCCGCCGCGGCATGATCACGCTCGGTGCCCAGCCCCTGGTGCAGAAGCGTCGCAAGCTGGAACTGGGATTCCGGATCGCCCTGATCCGCCAGACCGCGCAACGTCGCCAATGCGCGCTCGTAGTTTCCGTCGCGGATGTCTGTTAATGCTCCGGCGCGCAGCGCCGGGTCAATTTCGCCCACGATCGGGGTTTTGTCATCGGTGATGGTTGCCACGGGTGGTTCAGCGGGCGTCTCTGCCGTGGCCACTGCCGACTCGTCCGCGGCAGGTGTTGCATCCGGTTCCGATTGCTTCTTGCGACCGAATAAGCGACCGAAGAATCCGCTTTCTTCACTTTCATTGCTACCGGCGCTGGCCGCGTCGCCACTGACCATGTCTTCCTGGATTTCAGACTCGGTTGTTTCAGTTACAGGTTCCATGTCGGCATCGGCCATAGCCACTGTGTCTTCCGGTGGCATTGGCGGCGGGACGGGCGCTGCTTCCGCCACCTCTTTTACCGGTTCAGGTTGTGATGCCTCGTCCATGGCTGGCGTCTCGGTGGTTTCCGTGGCAACAGCCGGTTCCGCGGTTTTCTTGCCGCCAAACAGGCGGCTGAAAAACCCGCGCTTTTTCTCCCCCGGGGCAGTTGCGTCCGTGGCATCCGCTGAAGCTTCTACCTCAGTGCCAGTGTCCGCTGGTGCCGCATGCGCATTCTCCGTAACAGGGGCTGTGCCGGTGTCCTGACCGGGCACGGGCCAGCCGGCATCGTTCCCATCAGGCACCGGCTCACGGGCAGGCGCCTGAGTAACCTCGTTTTCCGCTGCGGTGTCACCCGGTGGCTGCGTTTCGGTGGCTGGCGGTGAGGCTAATTCTGATTCCGGCACCGGTGTTTCCGTGGCTTCATCCGCGGGCGGTGTAGTGTCCGCCTCGGTGTTTTTGCGACCGAACAAGCGCGAGAAAAATCCGGGTTTCTTCTCCACCTCGGGCTCTGAAGTTGATATGGCTTCGTCATCTGCCGTGCCGGTATCAGCGGGTTGCTCTGGCGACGTCTCCATGGCGGTGGATTCAGTTTCTTGTGCGGGGATCTCCGTCATGGCCGGAGTGGCTTCAGGATCTGTTACGGATGCCGTGGGAGTCTGGGGCTCAATGTCTTCCATGGCCATGAGGTCGGAAGCGCCGTCATCCACCGGTGCAGGCGCTGCGGCGGTAGCTTCCGGCAGTGGCTCCGTGACCTCCGGCGCCACTGTCTCCGTGGCGGCGGTGGTCGCGGTTTCAGTTGAAGGGGTCTCGGGCGCCGGCGTGGGTTTGAACAAGCGGCGGAAAAATCCACCCACGCCACTTTGTTTCGGTGCTTCGCCCTCTGGCGTGACAGTAGTTTCCGTTGCCGGGGTGCCCGCATCCGCAACCGGCGCTTCC
>JAYUHG010000135.1:0-11506 GCA_043767195.1 Gammaproteobacteria bacterium
GGCTTGCGCCTGCTTAAGCTCCAAGTCCTGCGCAACGGCTCGATCCGAGGTCAGACGTAACTGCAGAAACGACCAGGCGCCCGCGGCCAACGCAGCCAGGGCAAGCAATAACGCCAAGCCCGCCCATAGACCAGCAGCACGACGTGGTGGCGGTACGGCGTGTGGAACCGGAGGCGAATTCGTACTCATTAATTACTTCTCCATGTCACCAGGGTTTGATAAAGAATTGGATCCGTGGCGCCCGCCGCGATCAGTATGGGGCCGGCGAAACCGGCTCGACGCGCCGACGCGGAAACTCGTTCACTTATCACCACCAACACCGACTGCAACAGACGGCTGTGTAGCTCCTTTGGCGTCAGCTCCAGCAATGCGCGCACAGCGCCGACACTGGTCAACACTATGACATCGGGTGGCGTTTGCCGCCAGAGCCGTTGCCGGTACTCAGGATCATATTCAGTGCGCCGGCGTTCATACACCTCGGCGTAACACACGTCCGCGCCGCGCCGCATCAGCTCATCACGCAATGTTTCCTGGCCGCCGGTGCCGCGAATAATCATTACTGAGCGACCGCGCAGGGCTGACGCCTGCAATTGTGGCAACGTAAGCAGATCATCGGCGCCGAAGGCCGGACCCGGACCCGTGGCGGCACTGATACCGAAACCCGACAGCTCCGCCGCCGTACCGGCGCCAACCGCCAACATCATGCATTTCCCCCGATCACTGGCCAGCGCCGGCGCCAACTCCAGCGCAAAACGCACCGCGTTACGGCTGATAAAAATACACAAATCACGTTGCGCAATTTGTCTCAGTGCCGTACTTGCCGCATTTTGATCCGGCGCTGGAACCATTTCGGTAACCGGCACCTCAATGGCATTGCCGCCGGCATTTCGTATCAGCTCGCATAACGCCTGTGCCTGTGCCCGCGGTCGCGTGACCCAGATGCGGCAACCGGCCAGCACGGTGGCACTTGATTCAGTCATGATTGATAGCGCGCAAAATATCCGCCGCTCCCTGATCCAGAAGCCGCAGGCCCAGATCCCGGCCCAATGCCTCGCCCTTATCGGGGCTGCCTTGAATACCATCACGCAGTATCCGGCGACCATCCAGCGTGCCCACCAATGCCTCCAGTTGCAGCCCCGCGGCGGTGATCTGCGCGAATCCCGCGATGGGCACATGGCAGCCACCGAACAGTGTGCGATTCACCGCGCGCTCAGCGGTCACACACTGGGCAGTGGGCACATGATGCAATATCTGGATCAATTCCAGCACACGCTGATCTCCGCTTCTGCATTCAATCCCCAGCGCCCCCTGGCCGATGGCGGGCAACATGCGATCAGTGGCGAGAAATTCCGTCACTCGTTGCAGGAATCCGAGCCTTGCGACACCCGCGGCGGCCAGCACAATGGCATCCAGATCTCCGGCGTCCAGCCGTCCCAATCGCGTACCCACATTGCCGCGCAATTCCCGTACCGCCAAATCCGGACGCAGCGCCAGCAACTGGCAGCGACGGCGCAAACTAGACGTGCCGACACGCGCACCTCGCGGCAGTTCCGCGATTCCGTGATAGTCGTTGGAAATCAGGGCATCCCGCACATCTTCCCGTTCGAGGATCACCGGCAGATGCAGCCCTTCCGGCAACAATACCGGCACGTCCTTCAGGGAATGCACCGCCAGATCCGCGCTCTCGTCCAGCAAGGCCTGTTCCAGCTCTTTGACGAACAAACCTTTACCACCCATGGCGGACAAGGGATGGTCCAGGAACCGGTCCGCGGTGGTGGTCACGCCCTGTATCAGCACCTCCATGCCCGGATGGGCGGCACGAAGTTGCGACTGGACGTGCTGCGCCTGCCACATGGCAAGCGGGCTGTTTCTGCTGACAATGCGCAACTGCATGGGACCCTGCTCTCCTGGCACGATATAATTCAGCGAATTCCTGGATACCTTACCCCGGCTCTGGCCGGCACACACGGCTCGCAAACATGAAACTCGGCATCATCATGGATCCCATCAGCGGGATCAAAATCAAAAAGGACACCACGTTTGCGATGCTGCTGGCGGCGCAGAAACGCGGCTGGACCGTGTATTACCTGGAAATTGGCGACCTGTTCATCCAGGACGGCGAACCCATGGGCCGGCTGCGGGCCATCACCGTTACCGACAATCCCGCCGGCTGGTATCAGTTCCATGAGGAACTGGTGGCGCCATTGTCGCACCTGGATGTGATCCTGATGCGCAAGGACCCGCCCGTGGATGCGGAGTATATCTACACCACCCAGTTGCTTGAACTGGCGGTCCGGAGCGGCGTCCTGGTGAGCAACAATCCGCGCAGCCTGCGCGATTGCAATGAGAAACTGTTCCTGAACTATTTTCCCCAATGCATGCCGCCCACACTGGTAACGCGCAGCGCAGCGCGCATCCGTGAATTTGCCGCCCTGCACACGGACATTGTTTTGAAACCCCTGGACGGCATGGGCGGTATGTTGATCTTCCGCATTAACAAGGACGAACCCAATGTTGCGGTGATCATCGAGACCCTGTCACGGTTCGAGACCCGATTCGTCATCGCGCAAAAATTCCTGCCGGAGATAGCCCAAGGCGACAAGCGCATCCTGATGATTGACGGGGAGCCGGTGGATTTCGCCCTGGCGCGCATTCCCCAGGCCGGTGACTTCCGTGGCAATCTCGCGGCGGGCGGCCTCGGCAACGGTGTGGCGCTGACGGAGCGCGACCGCTGGATCTGCGCCCAGGTGGGCCCCGCGCTGCGCGAACGGAATTTGCATTTCGTCGGTCTGGACGTGATTGGGGATTATCTGACCGAAATCAATGTCACCAGTCCCACCTGCGCCCGGGAACTGGACGCCCTCTATGGCACGGATATCGCGGGACACTATCTGGATGCGCTGGCGCAAAAGCGCAAAGATGCCACGCATTAAACCTCTGCTCCCGGCGCGGAAGCTGTGGGAGGTTTATTATGCCCGCCGAGCAATGCCTGACCTGACTTCAATTCCTTGAGTACCATCGTAGCGCAGCGGCCCACCATCACCCCGGCGGATCGGCTTGGACTCACCCTGTGCTTGGCGGCCATCACCCATGCCACCATCATCCTCGGCGTCACCTTTAGCCCCGAGGATCCGCAACCTTCAAACATGGACACCATGGAGATCACGCTGGTGCAACAAACCAGCGTTGAACCGCTTGACCAGGCCAAGGTGCTGGCCCAGGCAAACCTCCAGGGCGGTGGGGAATCCGATGATGATGTGATGCCGTCCACGCCCACGCCGCCGCCTTTCCCGGATACCCAGCCGGCGATAACCGTGCCGCCAACCGCAGCGCCGCCTGAACCGGTGACGCAAAAATCCGCGCCGGCGACCGAAACGCCGCCCGCGCCAGTGGAAAAACCGCTGCTGACCACGGACAAGGCCAGCGATTTTGACGCGCCGGCGCAGCCCACGAAAGAGGATAAGGCGCGTACGGAACCCCAGCGTCGCCCCAGCGCCACGCAATTGCTCACCAACAGTTTCAAAGTCGCCTCATTAAGCGCGGAAATTAAACGCAAACTGGAGGCCAAGGCAGCGCGCCCGAAACTAAAGTTCATTTCCGCGAGCACCAAGGAATACAAATACGCGGCGTATATGGAAGCCTGGCGCGCGAAGGTGGAACGGGTGGGTAATCTCAATTACCCCGATGAAGCACGGCGGCGCGGATTGTCCGGCAGTCTGATCCTGGACGTAGCCCTGAACGCGGATGGTTCCATCAATGAAATCACCATCCGCAAATCCTCCGGGGAATCGGTCCTGGATGATGCCGCCACGCGCATCGTCATGCTGGCGGCGCCGTTCGCGCCTTTGCCGCAGAATATCCGGGTAGATACCGACATTCTGCATATCACGCGCACCTGGCAATTCATCAATAATCAGGGTTTCCGCTGACAAGCTGGCGGTGGCGCCCCGCATCAAGCCGTGAATCTGACTGGACATGTGGTTCCGTGGACAACCTGACGTTACAATTCGCCCATGAGCACCACCGATCTGACCAACCAGTTCCTGATCGCCATGCCCAATTTGGCGGATCCGAACTTTCACCACACCGTGACGTATATCTGCGCCCATAACGAAGACGGCGCCATGGGCATTGTCATTAACCGGCCCATGGAGCTGGCTCTGGGTGACATTCTGGCGCAGATGAATCTCACCGCCCGCAGTCCGGATACCGAGAACATGATCATCTACCAGGGCGGACCGGTACAGACTGATCGCGGCTTTGTGCTGCACCTTCCAGACACCAGTTGGCACTCTTCCATCAACGTCAGCGATGAGATTGGCGTAACTACTTCCCGCGACATTCTGGAGGCCATTGCCGAGGGACGCGGGCCGGCTGACGCTTTCATTGCGCTGGGTTATGCCGGCTGGGCGGCGGGACAGTTGGAGCAGGAAATTAAAGAGAACGCCTGGCTCAGCGGCCCCGCCGGCAGCGACATCATCTTCAATACACCTGTGGAGAAACGCTGGGAAGGTGCCGCCCGCCTGCTGGGCGTGGACGTGGACCGGCTTTCATCCGATGTCGGACACGCGTGAGTTCCGGCACTTTGCTCTGCTTCGATTACGGGGAAAAACGCATTGGGGTCGCGGTCGGGCAGCAGATAACCGCCACCGCTTCGGCACTGGAGATCATCCTGGTGCGCCATGGCCGGCCCGATTGGGAACGAATTGAAACCCTGCTCCGTGACTGGCAACCCCAGGCACTGGTGGTGGGCAATCCCCTTAACCTTGATGGCACGCGCCAGCCCATGACCGAATCCGCCGACCGCTTTGCGCGCAAACTGGCGGGACGATTTCAACTGCCGGTACACCGCGCCGACGAACGCCTGACTACCTTTGCCGCGCGCCAACAGGTGCGTGGCCGCGTCAAAGTGGACGCCCAGGCCGCCAAAATCATCCTGGAATCCTGGCTCGGGGAACAACAAACAGCGGCGCCAGCCGTGGAAACCACTCAATGACGCACATCGGTAGCGATGACATCAAAGCCCTGATTCAGAGCATGGCCAAGGATACCCGCGTCTGGCTTGAAAGCACCGGGCGCGGTGACCCGCTGGTAATTGGCATCCACACCGGTGGTCTGTGGGTGGCGCAGCGATTGCGCCAGCAACTGGGTATCAGCAGTCCGGTGGGTGAACTCAACATCGCGTTTTACCGGGACGATTTCAGCCGCATCGGCATCCATCCCCGTGTCACCCCGTCGCACCTGCCCCTGGCCGTGGACGACCGCCACCTGATCCTGGTGGATGATGTGCTGAACAGCGGTCGCACCATCCGCGCCGCCATGAACGAAATTTTTGACTGGGGCCGCCCGGCCAGTATCTGCCTGGCGGTACTGATTGAGCGTGGCGGCAGGGAATTGCCCATCCAGGCGGATGTCATCGGTCGGCGGCTGGACCTGCCCCCGCATGAACATGTTAAACTCACAGGCCCGGAGCCCCTCGCTCTGGAAATCAAAAAGTCGGAATGACGGCGCAAGACACCCAACTCGATCCCCATGGCCGTCTGAAGCATTTTCTTACTATTGAAGGTCTGAGCCGCGAATTACTGCTCGAAATTCTCGATCACGCCGAATCATTTGCCGGCGTCGGCGACCGCGCGGTCAAAAAAGTCCCTCTGCTGCGGGGCAAAACCATCGTCAACCTGTTCTTTGAACCCAGTACGCGTACGCGCACCACATTTGAACTGGCCGCCAAGCGCCTCTCCGCCGATGTCCTGAATCTGAACTCCACTACGTCATCCACCAGCAAAGGCGAATCACTGCAGGATACTCTGCGCACACTGGAAGCGATGCAGTGTGACATGTTCATCATCCGCCATGGCAACAGCGGCGCGGCGCACTTCATTGCCTCCCGTGTGTCCCCGGATGTGTGCGTGATCAACGCCGGCGATGGCCGTCACGCCCATCCGACCCAGGCCATGCTGGACATGTTCACCATCCGGCGCCACAAGCCCGATTTTCGCAAACTGCGCGTGGCCATCGTCGGCGATGTGGCGCACTCGCGGGTAGCCCGATCCGAGATCCACGCGCTGCGCACACTGGGGGTACCGGATATCCGTGTGGTAGGACCCAAGACTCTGATCCCGGCAGGCATCGAAGCCATGGGCGTGTCCGTGTTTCACGAACTGGATCCCGGGATCCGGAACGTGGATGTCATTGTCATGCTGCGCCTGCAACGGGAACGTATGCGCAGCGCGCTGCTACCCAGCGAAGCGGAATATTTCAACTGCTTTGGACTCACCAGCGCGCGCCTGCGGGCCGCCCGTGAAGATGTCATCGTCATGCATCCCGGGCCCATCAATCGCGGGGTGGAAATAGATTCGGAAGTGGCCGACGGCGAACGCTCAGTGATCCTGCAGCAAGTCAGCCACGGCATCTCGGTGCGCATGGCCATCATGGCCATGATCATGGGTTCGCTGGCACCGGGCCGGGGGGCAGGCTGATGCGTCTGCTCATCCAGGGCGGCCGGGTTATCTGCCCCGCATCCAAGCAGGATCATGTGGCGGATGTTTATGTGGCCGAGGGACGCATCGCTGGAATTGGCAAGGCGCCGGTCGGATTTCGCGCCGATGAAAAAATAGCTGCCGCCGGCAAACTGGTATTACCCGGTTTGGTTGATCTGTGTGCCCGGTTGCGCGAACCCGGCGCCGAACATAAGGCCACCATTGCCAGTGAAAGCACAGCGGCGGCGGCGGCGGGGATCACGGCGGTGTGCTGCCCACCCGATACGCTGCCGGTGGTGGACACACCGGCGGTGCTGGAGTTGATCAATCAACGGGCGGCGGCGGCGGGCAAAACCCAGGTGCTGGTCCTGGGCGCCTTGACCCAGGGATTGGAAGGATTGGTACTGGCCGAAATGCAGGCGCTGAAGACGGCTGGATGCCGCGGCGTCAGTGACGCCGGTCGCCCCATCAACAACAGCGAAGTTCTGCGCCGCGCCATGGAATACGCCGCAAGTTGTGATCTCACGGTTTTCATCCAGCCCGAAGATACGCAATTGCGTAATGCCGGGGTCATGCATGAAGGCGCCACCAGTACACGTTTGGGCCTTCCGCCCATTCCCGCCAGCGCCGAAACCGTGGCCGTGGCGCGGGCGCTGCTCTTGGCCGAGGAAAGCGGCGCGCGCCTGCATCTGGGGCGCATCTCCGCCGCCGGCAGTCTGCATTTGATCCGCGCCGCACGCCAACGGGGGGTGGCGGTCAGCGCTGATACCGGCATCTGCCACTTGCACCTGATCGATACCGATGTGGGCGACTACGACTCTTCCCGCCATCTGATCCCGCCACTGCGCGGTGCCGCTGATTGCACGGCGCTGATTGAGGCGATTGCCGAGGGCGTCATTGATGCCGTGTGTTCGGACCATCAGCCTCATGATACGGACGCCAAGGCCGCGCCCTTCAGTCTCACCGACCCGGGCGCATCCACGCTGGATTTACTCCTGCCATTGATGCTGCAACTGGTGCATGACAAAAAACTTTCCCTGGTTGCGGCGATCAGCGCGGTAACGGCGGCACCGGCGCGCATCCTGGGGTTGGATCAAGGACGCCTGGAAAAAGACCGGCCAGCCAATCTCGTGGTTGTGGATGCGGAGATGGAATTTGCAGTCACCGGCGCAATATTGCGCAGCGCGGGACACAACAGCCCATTCATGGATCGGCGCCTGCGCGGTCAGGTGCTGGCCACGATTCTGCAAGGCCGGCTGGTATATCAGCGATGACAGCGCTGGCGCCGGCCAAACACCCGCCAACCCGCGACACTATCAATCTGGAAACAGCGCGAGTGCTAGCGCACGAAATCTGCGCCGGCCATCAGCTCATAATCAAATTGCATGCCCCGGCCACCGCCCGCGAGGCCCTGCCCGGCAGCTTCGTACACTTGCGCTGCGCCCCGTCCCTGCCCATGCGCCGGCCCATGTCCATCATGCGCACCGAGCCGCAAGCGGGAACTCTGGAGATTCTGTACAAGGTTCATGGTTTGGGGACTCAACTGCTGTCCCAGGCCCGGATCGGAGATGACCTCAGTCTGCTCGGACCCATCGGCGTTCCGTTCAGGTTATCTGGCTTCAAGCGCCGCCCGCTGCTCATCGGCGGCGGAGTTGGCATCCCGCCCATGATTTTTCTCGCTGACCATATGCGCCGCCTGCGACCGCCATGTACTCCCCTGGTGCTCATGGGGTCGGAGGTTCCGTTTCCGTTTACGCCGCGACCATCCGGATTTTTGCTGCCGGGTATGCCCGAGGCCTGCATCGCCGCCATGCCACTACTGGAAGACTGGGGCATCCCCTCCCGGCTCGCCAGCGGCGCGGGATTTGCCGGCTGCTATGACGGCTTTGTCACTGGCCTGGCAAGAGATTGGCTCACCGCACTGCCGGTTGCCGAGCGGCAGGACGTGGAGATTTTTTCCTGCGGACCCACGCCCATGTTGAAGGCCGTGGCGCAACTGGCGCGGGAATTTGCGCTGCCCTGTCAAATATCCCTGGAGGAATATATGGCCTGCGCCGTGGGCGGTTGCGCCGGTTGCACGGTGCCGGTGCATACCCCCGCCGGCCTGGCCATGAAACGTGTGTGTGTGGATGGCCCGGTATTTGAGGCCGCCACAATTTATCCGGCATAAGTCGCATATTTCCAGTAACACTTTAGACAGTGTGCTATCAGCGCCGCTCTTTCAGCAAGTCCCGAATCTCTCCCAATAATTGCTCATCCCGGCTCGGCGCTGGCGGGGCCGGTGGTGGCGCCTCCGCTTGTTTCTTTTGCAAACTGGCTATCACCTTCACGGCAACGAAAATGGTCGCGGCGATAATTGTGAAATCCACAATGGTCTGAATGAACTGACCGTAATTCAGGGTCACCGCCGGGACTTCCCCGACCGCCTCCTTCAACGTGATGGCCAGGCTTCCGAATTGCACACCGCCCACCAGCACCCCGATGGGCGGCATGATGACATCATTAACCAGGGAAGAAACCACCTTGCCGAATGCAGCGCCGATGATGACGCCAACGGCTATGTCCACCACATTGCCACGCATGACGAAGGCCTTGAATTCACTTGCCAATGACATGACTGACTCCACTTGCAAGACGTTGGTTAACCGAAATTGATCTTGGCCTCGAGGTTGGCGCGGGAGTCGGCATTATTTAATGCCTCCTCCAGGCTGACGCGGCCTTCCTTGTAGAGGTTGAACAGCGCCGTATCAAAGGTCTGCATGCCGCCCGCGCCGCTCTCCTGCATGGCTTCCTTGATGTCATAGATCTGGCCCTTGAGGATCAGTTCCGCAATGTGAGGGGTGTTGATCATGACCTCAATCGCCGCAACGCGCTTGCTGTCCACTCCCACCACCAGGCGCTGGGAGATCACCGCGCGCAGATTCAGCGACAGATCCATGAACAACTGTTTTTGTGATTCCTGTGGAAACAGGTTGATGACGCGCTCCATGGCCTGGTTGGAATTATTGGCATGCAGCGTGGAGATGGCCAGATGGCCGGTGTTGGACAGCTCCATGGCTGCCTCCATGGTCTCGCGTTCACGGATTTCGCCGATGAGGATCACATCCGGAGCCTCGCGCAAAGAGGCCTTGAGCGCATTGCGATAGGACAGCGTATCCACGCCCACCTCGCGCTGGTTGACGATGGCCTTCTTGTTCGGGTGGCTGAACTCCACCGGGTCTTCAATAGTGAGAATATGACCCAACATATTGTCATTGCGATGATCAATCATCGCCGCCAGCGTGGTGGATTTCCCCGATCCCGTGGCGCCAACCATCAGCAGCAGGCCGCGCTTATGCATGATCAGGTCCTTGAGGATCTCCGGCAGACCGAGTTGATCGATGCTAGGGATCTGCTGCGGGATGCGGCGCATGACCATGGCCACGTCACCGCGTTGGCGGAATACGTTGACGCGAAAGCGCGCGCCGCCTTCCGGCAGGGGGATGGCGAAATCACATTCCATGGTTTCTTCGAATTTGTCGATCTGATGTTTGCTCATGACACCATAGGCGGCGGCCTTGCAGACATCGCCGGTGAGCATGGTCTTGCCGACCGATTGCGCCTTGCCTTCAATCTTTATTTTTACCGGTGCGCCAACGGTGAAAAACAGATCCGAGGCGCTCTTTTCCACCATTAATTTCAGATACGGAAGTATGTCCATGCAGCAGAAGTCTCCGGTTTACTTTAATTTCAGTTGGCTGGTGGAACGACCAGCAATGCACATCAGCGCATCATGCCCTTCTTTTCTTCTTCATCCTCTTGCAGGCTCATGTGCTCAAGCCCGCCCAGGGCGTCCTTGCCCTTGGAGCCCTTGCCTTCCAGTTTGATACGCAGGCGCAATTCATTCATGGAATCGGCGTTGCGCAGCGCATCATCCAGCGTGACCTTGTCGGCCTCAAACAGGTCAAACAGCGCCTGATCAAAGGTCTGCATGCCCAATTCGCGGGATTTACCCATGATGGTCTTGATTTCATGCACCTTGCCCTTGTGGATCAGGTCCGCAATCAGCGGTGAGTTGAGCAGGATTTCAATGGCCGCCACACGCCCCTTGCCGTCCGGCGTGCGCAACAGGCGTTGGGCAATGACCGACTTGAGATTCAGGGACAGATCCATCAGCAACTGTTGACGCCGTTCTTCCGGGAAGAAGTTGATGATGCGGTCCATGGCCTGGTTGGCGCTGTTGGCATGCAGCGTACACATGGCCAGATGGCCGGTCTCGGCGAAGGCGATGGCAAACTCCATGGTTTCCCGTGCCCGGACCTCGCCCAACAGAATCACATCCGGGGCCTGGCGCAGCGTGTTCTTCAGCGCGATTTCCCAATCATCGGTGTCTACGCCCACCTCGCGCTGCATGATGATGCAGTTTTTGTGCGGGTGCACGTATTCCACCGGGTCCTCGATGGTGATGATGTGGCCGTGCGTGTTCTGATTGCGATAGTCAATCATCGCCGCCAGCGAGGTGGACTTACCGGAACCGGTACCGCCCACCATGATCACCAGACCGCGTTTGGTCAAAACGATATCCTTCAGCACCTCCGGCAAACCGAGCTTGTCCAGATTCGGTACTTCGGTTTCGATGGTGCGCAATACCAGACCGCAGTAGGTACGTTGCACATAGGCGTTGCAGCGAAAACGGCCAATGCCGACGGGATTGATGGCGAAATTACATTCCTTGGTGGCCTCAAATTCCTTCAACTGCCGGTCATTCATCAGGGCGTACACCATGGCCTTGGTGTTGTCGCCAGTCAGTGCTGTTTTCGATACCGGCATGACTTTGCCGTGGGACTTGATGGCCGGTGGAAAGCCCTCGGTGATGAACAAGTCGGAACCCTTCTTCTCAATCATCAGCTTGAGAAGATCGCGCATGAATTTAATAGCCTGGTCGCGTTCCATGATGCTCCCCCCGCCGGTACTCGCGGCAGATCAGAAATTGTCTTTGTTGGCCGCCTTGCTGCGCGCTTCGGCCTTTTCCACCAGGCCCTGTTGCA
>JAYUHG010000136.1:0-2025 GCA_043767195.1 Gammaproteobacteria bacterium
TCTGGTCGACTTATCCACAGGCGCGCTGTACGCTGCGCCTTTCAACCCCTGGTCAATTTTCAATCGGCACAGGTGGTCAGTTTTCACTCGGCGCCAACACATCATCGCCTTCAAACCAGATGATGTGATCATGGGTGAAGTGATTGGATGGGCCGAGCACCGCAAAGCGCCCGTGGAACTGCTCGATGATGGCCGCGCGCCCGCTGGCGTTCATCACGCCGTCCTTGGAGCGGAAGAGCGCCGTCTTGGTGAACAGTGCCGCGATCCCATCAATGTCGCGATCATCAATTACCAGACAGTACCTGGCCACGAGTGCGCGAATGGCCTCCCGTGCCTCCAGTTCTCGCACACGCAGTTCCAATGTTTTTTGTTGGCTCATGGCCTCTCCCTCTGGCTGACGTTCGTTCAATTGGTTGTTGTGGAAACCGGAATGGACAGGAAACCCCGAAAGCGGGCGCGCTGGTCTCGCAGCGGTGTCCCATTCAGTCGCAGTTTCGGGAAGCGATCCAATAGTGCCGGGATAGCAATGCGCGCCTCAATGCGCGCCACATTCAAGCCGGCGCAAGTATGAATGCCGCCACCAAAGGCTAAGTGATCTCGGGGATTGCGTGTCACGTCCAGCCGATCCGGATCGGTGTACACCTCCGGGTCGCGGTTGGCGGCGCCGATGCACAGGGTCAGCGCGGCGCCAGCGGGAATATTCACGCCGCCGATGTCAGTGTTTTCAGTGGCGACGCGATTCCCCAGTTGCACGGGACTCTCATAACGCAGGAATTCCTCCACGGCTGAACCAATCAAGGTCGGGTCGCTCTGCAGTCGCGCAAATTCCCGCGGGTGGGTCAGTAAGCCATGCACACCATTGCCGATCAAATTTGTGGTGGTCTCATGGCCGGCATTGAGCAGGAAAATACACTGGTGATAAAGCTGCTGCTCCGACAATCGGAAGCCATCGGACTCAAAACGGATCAGGCGACTCAGAATGTCATCGGCATCATCGCTCAGGTTATTACGCCGTGCGGCGACCAGATCACGCAGGTACGCCACGAATTCAGTAACGCAGGTATTTCCCAGTTCGCGTTTCTCCGCCGGCAGGTTGAATTCCAATGCACCGAGAATAGCGCCGGCCCAGCGTCTTAACCGGCCCCGGTCAGCCTGGGGGATACGCAACAGGTTGCCGATGACTTCCACCGGAATAACGCTGGCGAAATCCTCGATGAGGTCAAACTCCGGCCTGGATTCAAGATCAGTGAGCAACCGTTCCACCAACGCCCGCAATCCCGGTTCCATGGCAGTGATCATGCGCGGCGATAACGCATCCCCCATGGCCTTGCGCACATGGGTGTGCAGGGGCGGGTCATTGAACACCAGACTGGTGGTGTGGTGTTCATAGAGCGGACTGTCGCCGAACAAGGGCTTGAAAAGCTGTTTCTTGTCGGAACTGAACAGCCGCGGATCCCGGTAGACACGGTGTAAATCGGCGTGTCGGGTCAGGAACCAGCTCCCGTCGGCGCAGCGATGCACCGGATCCGCGCGCCGCAGGGCGTGATAGGTGGGGTAGGGGTCAACATAGAACCCGTCCGGCAGATGCCGGAGATCCAGGAGCTCAGCCATTCCGCACCCCACGAACCTGATTGCCCTGATCGGCGTTGGGAAATACACTGCCATTGGCAAGTCTGAGCATATTAGTAGTCTAACCGTGGGACCGCGGCCACCGCTGCGGTCCGTAGGAGAGCACCATGGGCATGAGCTGGGAAAACGACCGAATCATCCGCGTCAACATGACCGATCAGACTGTGAAAATCGAGCCCTTCCCGAAGGAATGGCGACTGCTGGGGGGGCGTGCCTTGTCCGCGCGCATACTCCTTAACGAGTGCAACCCCAAATGCGACCCGCTAGGGCCGGAAAACATCCTGGTCCTGGCGCCGGGTGTCATGTCCGGCACTTCCGCGCCCACCTCGGGCCGGCTGTCCGTGGGCTGCAAAAGCCCACTCACCGGCGGCATCAAGGAGGCCAATGCGGGCGGCG
>JAYUHG010000137.1:0-4831 GCA_043767195.1 Gammaproteobacteria bacterium
GGGCTGCCGTCCTGCAACCGCTCCGCGCCGCGGATGACAACGCGATCGCCGACTTTGATGTCGCCCCTGATGCTGACCTGGTTCCCGGCGCCTTCACCCACGACAACGGTCACCTTGCGGGCAGTGTTGTCCTGCAATACTTTGTAGACATAGGTTTCACCTTCACGCAACACCACGGAGTCCCGCGGCACGGTGATGGATTCAGTAGGGGCGCCATGACTGACGGCGACACGCACCGGTTCGCCGATAATCCAGTCCGTGCCGGTGAGTACCAGACGCAGTTGCAACATTCTGGAGACTTCATCGCCCACGGGGACAACGCTGTGCACGGTGGTTTGCAGATGTTGTTGATCATTGGTCACGGCCACGGTGTCGCCGGCTTTCACATGCCTGACCACGTCAAGGGGCGCCTGTACGCGGATCTCCAGCGCCCTGGTATTCACCAGCCGCACCACCTGCTCACCCCGATCAATGAACTCACCGGGCATCCGCGTGCGTTCCACAACCACGCCTTCAAAGGGCGCCAGGATCCGGGTGCGCTCAATGGAGTACAGGGTACTGTCGCGCGCCACTTCGGCGGCCTTGAGTTCCTGTTGCAGCATGTCGCGCTGGGTGGTGCTTTCATCCAGATTTGCCACCGCCGCGGTGTTGCTCTCCGCCAGTTTGCTGACGCGCTGCACTTGACGCTTCAGGTACTCCAGTTGTGCCGTTAGGCGCGCCAACTGGGCGTTGTCATTGCGTAATTGCAATTGCAGATCACGATCATTCAAGCGCGCCAAAGGTTCACCCTTTTTTACCTGGGTACCCACATCCAGAACCGCTACCAGAATCCCGGCCACTTCGGCGGCGATGCGTGAGTCTTCGCGGCTGATGACCGTGCCCGGCACCCAGCGGGCCGGGGTGACCATTTCTTTGCGCGCTTCGGCTACGCCAACCGGTGCCGGGGGCTGCTCTCCCTGTGCCCACGTTGTCACGGGTAGTAACCATGTCACGAACAAGGCAATGAGAATTCTGGTTTTCATGCTACCGACTCCAGTTTGGGCGATTGCTTTACCGCGGGAATGCCGTCTCGTACCAGCACCGGGTGCGTGGCACCCATACGCAGGAAGCAGGGCAGCAATACTACCGTGAACACCGTGCTCAGACTCAGGCCACCAACGATAGCCGTGGCCAGACCGCGATAAATGACGCTGCCCTCGCCGGGCACCAGCACCATGGGCGCCATGCCCAGCACCGTGGTCAATGTGCCCATGAAGATGGGGCGTAAGCGATACCGCAGTGCCTGCTCCACCGCCAGATGGCGGTTGACGCCTTCCTGTTCCGCCGTGCGAGTCTGATCCACCAACAGAATGGCGTTGTTGACCACCAGGCCCAGCAGGATAATAAATCCAATCATCGTCAGCAGATCCAGCGGTTGGAAACTGATCAGATTCAGCGCCCTCAGTGCGATGACGCCACCCACGGTGGCCAGGGGTATGGTCAACATGACCAACAGGCTGTCCTTCAGGGAGCGGAACAGCGCCGCCATGAGCAGGAACAGGATTACCAAAGCGAGAGCAAAGTTCTGCGCCATGGTGCTCACCGCCTGTTTCAACCGATCCGCGCTGCCGCCATAAATGATGTTGCCGTCCGCGGGCAGGGCGGCGCGAATGCGCGGCTCCACCTGCCGAATCATGGTCATGGCACGTTCCAGGGACATGTTCTCCGGCGGCACCACGCGCAGCGTCAAGGTGCGCCGCCGATCCACGCGCCGGATCTGGCTCGGCCCTACGGTTTGTTCCACTTGGGCCAATTGCGCCAGCGGCACGACGCCCCCGTTGGGCGTGGCCAGTGGTATGGCTCCCAGTTCATCGGGATTGTTCCATTTCCTGGCGCGCACGATCACGTCCTTGCGTTTCACGCCGTCAAAATACTCTGCCACATATATGCCGTCGCCCAGGGCGCGCATAACCGCGCCGAGATCGCCGCGGTCCCAGCCCTTTTCCATCAGGCTGCGATCATCGGGAATGACGCGCAGTTCCGGCTCCGACTCTGGAAATTCCGGCCGCACACTGGCTTCGGGCAGCGCCTCCTGCAACCAGGTCATGGTCTGACCCGCCACCGTCGCCAGGGATTTTTGATCCCGGGACTGTAAATGGATGGGGATTTCGCGACCGCCGTCATAGCCGGCGAACAGATCTCCCTGGGAGCTATAAGCGACAAAGTCCGGCAGACCCGCGGTGATCTCGGTATTGATGATTTTTTCCATCTCCTTGAGGCGCGATTCATCCTTGACGCGCACACCCATGGTGCCGCTGCCGGGCCAGATCAAAATGTAATAGTTTTTCAGCGCCGGTTGTTTGACGCCATCCATGTAAGGCTTCAGGCGTTGCGCAATGACCTGCACAATCTCCTTCTCAACCGATTCAATATTGGCGGCGGGGGGCAGCATGAAGAAGCTGTCAATGGCATCGCGCTTTACCGGCGGCAGATAATCCAGCTCCGGCAGTAGCAGCCAGGTGATCAATACCGGCGCGCCGATCAGGATTGCGATTAACCCATGGCGTTTGCGTGGTGTACTGGTAATGGCCATGACCAAATTGGTAATGCGATTCCACAAGCCGGCATGGGGGTCTTCCGCCCGCTGATCACCGAACCAGCGACTGGTGGCCAGGGGCACGATGGTCACCGATACGATGAGGGATATTACCGCGGCGATGGAAATGGTCAGCGCGAGGTCGGCAAACAATTGTCCTTCAATATCCTTGATGAACAGCACCGGTATGAAAATCGCCACGGTGGTGGCGGTGGAGGCCAGCAACGCGCCCCAGACTTCCTGCGCTCCCTGGATGGCGCTCTCCAGCAGTCCCATGCCTTTGTCGCGCAGGCGCACAATGTTCTCCATGACGACAATGGTGGTATCCACCACGATGCCGACGCCAAATGCCACGCCGGCGATGGAGATTACATTCAGAGAACGACCGGTGAGGAACAGCACAATGAAGGTGCTGAGCAGGGAAATGGGGATGGCCGTGGCAATAATGATCGTGGCGCGGGAGTGGCGCACGAACCACCACAGGATCCCCAACGAGAGCGCCATGCCGGCCGTCAAATTGCCGGTAAGGAAATTTATCGCCCGGTTAATGTAAAGCGATGAATCGAATGACTGCACCAACGCCACTTGGCGTTCTTTCAGCGGTCCGTCGTTGAGTTTGTTGACGGCTTCCTTGACGGCATTCAATGTCTTCAGGACATTGGCCCCGCTTTCCCGATCAACACGAATACCCAGGGCGGGGTTGCCGTTTTGCAGCGCCAGCGCAAACCGATCCACCGCCGCCACTTTCACCGTAGCAATGTCACCGAGTTTGATCGGGCGTCCATCGCGCCACTCCAATACCTGCTCCGGCAGCGTACTGGGGTCGTACTTGCCGGCAAAGCGCAGTGTGTATTGGCGCCGGCCAACGTCCACCTGGCCGCCGGAGACATTTTCCGCATTACCCAGAGTGCGAATTAGATTCGGGATCTGAATGCCAAATTCCGCCGCGCGAAACGGATCAAATTCGATTTGCACTTCTTCCGCGTCGCCGCCCAGGGTTTGCTCCTCGGCGCGGGCAACGCCGGGTATGGCTTCGATGGCGGGGCTGACCACATCTTCGATGAGGGAGGTGTACTCCAGCACCGGAGTATTGTTGCCAGGCAAGACCTGCAGGAAGAACCAGGTCAGCGCCGGCACCGCGCCATCCCAGCCACCCAGAGTAATGACGGGTTGATCCGCATCCCTTGGCAGCGCCGGCAGACGGTTCATGCGGCTGATGACCTCCACCATAGCCTTCTGCATGTCCGTGCCCACGGCAAAGGTCAGATTGATCCAGGCAAAGCCGGTGTTGGCGCTGCCGTCCATTTCCTTGACCCCAGGCAGACCTTGCAACACCTCTTCAATGGGTTCGACTATCTCCGCCTCCATTTCATTGGGGGAGGCGGCGCGCCAGCGTGCCTGAATGTTAATTTGGGGGTTTTCCAGGTCCGGGAACAACTGCACCGGCAGCTTGGTCAGGCTGTAGACGCCAAAAAGAATAACCAGGGCAATGGCAACCGCGGTTCCGGCGGGATTCTTTAATGAGGATTCAGTGAGGTTCATGGCGGATACTCCGGTCAGGATGGCCAAAATAACATCCGCCAAGAATAGCACCGGGCCTTGTTGCCCGCGTTGCCGTCTGAGACCAATGGAGATATCCCGTCGGCGAATGGAATCAATCGGGGGCTGTCACCCCGGTGGAAACCGGGGCGGGGTCCAGTATTGATTGGCTTCATACGTGCCGCTCCTGCACATCCTGTGCCCGCAGCATAAGTACATTCATATACAAATCCATGTAGGCGTCACATGGCATTTTCCACACCCTGTGGGTCGTATTCACCGGTACGACGGAAATTTCAGTGCTTCACCAGCATCTGCACCTGTCCCTGTACCCCCGGCGCATCTTCAGCCGGGTGTTGTTGCTCAGGATCGGGTGAAATTCGCCATTCATGTGGGCGCTGATCTTCTGCACCCGATTCAGGTTAACGATGGTGGAACGGTGTACGCGTCTTATCCAAGGCTGGTGGGGGATTCTATAACACTCTGGCCGTAGCACTCGACTCGATTGCGGCCCGAATTCTTGGCCTGGTACATGGCCTGGTCGGCGCGCGCGGTAACTGCATCCAGCGTACGGCCATGCTCGGGGAAAGAGGCGACGCCGATGCTCACCGTGCTTTGAAATTTTCCGGCACCCGCGTGAAAAAAAGTCCCGGCGACGGCCGCCCGTATTCGTTCAGCGACATCCATTGCGCCCTTCATCGGCGTCTCGGGGAGCAG
>JAYUHG010000138.1:0-2016 GCA_043767195.1 Gammaproteobacteria bacterium
CATTCGCGCAGTTCCTTTTCCATATTCTCCTTTATGCGTTGCATGGGCACATGACCGGGGCCTTCGATCATGACTTGCACATCATGGCGCCAGGCCACCTGGGTCAATTCGCCCAGGGTCTTCAGCTCGGCGAACTGCGCCTCGTCATTGGCATCGGCAATGGACCCGGGACGCAGGCCATCGCCCAATGAAAATGACACGTCATAGGCGCGCATGATCTCGCAGATTTCTTCAAAGTGGGTGTAAAGGAAATTTTCCCGGTGATGGGACAAGCACCACTTGGCCAGGATCGATCCGCCGCGGGAGACGATGCCGGTGACACGGCGGGCGGTCAGCGGTATATAGGCCAGACGCACACCGGCATGGATGGTGAAATAATCCACCCCCTGCTCGGCCTGCTCAATCAGCGTATCCCGATACAACTCCCAGGTCAGGTCCTCGGCCTTGCCGTTAACCTTTTCCAGCGCCTGATAAATGGGCACCGTGCCGATGGGCACCGGGGCATTGCGGATGATCCACTCCCGCGTCTCGTGAATATTCTTGCCCGTGGACAGATCCATCACCGTGTCCCCGCCCCAGCGAATGGACCAGGTCATCTTCTCCACTTCCTCCGCTACAGAGGAAGTCACCGCGGAATTACCGATATTGGCGTTGATCTTCACCAGGAAATTGCGCCCGATGATCATGGGCTCCAGTTCCGGGTGATTGATATTGGCGGGAATAATCGCGCGACCCCGGGCCACTTCGGAACGCACGAACTCCGGGGTGATTTCATCGGGAATGACCGCGCCAAATCCCTCCCCAGCATGGCGCTTCAGCAATCCGGCATCGCGGTAGGACTGCATGCGCAGATTCTCGCGGATGGCGATGAATTCCATTTCCGGCGTGATAATGCCGCGGCGGGCATAATGCATTTGCGTGACACAGGCGCCATCTATGGCCCGGCGTGGCAGGCGTTTGCCGGGGAATCTGAATTCCGTGACGCCATCGCTGGAGCGCTGGCGGCCAAAGGCCGATGTCAGACGTTCCAGTTGCACAGTATCGTTGCGCTCCTCGACCCAACCGGCGCGCAACGCCGTCAATCCGTGGCGAAAATCAATGCGCGCCTTGGGGTCGGTATAGGGCCCGGAACTGTCGTAAACCACAATGGATTCATTGGCCACCGGCCCCTTGGCGGTGGGGGTCGGCGTACAGGCGATCTCGCGCATGGGGACGGCGATGTCCGGACGGCTGCCGGGCACATAGATCTTGCGGGAATTGGGGAATGGACGCATGACATCCGCGTCACCGGTATTACCATGCAATAAGTCAGGAACGGCGCTCATAATTGACTCCTCACAATAACTTCAATGCGCGCCCGACCGTTCTGTGTTTGGCTTCCCTACGCCGGTACTAGCCGGATCAGGTTCAAAGGGTTAATCTCAGCCCGGTCGGGGCGCCCCTAGCTGGACACATTTCTCCTATATAATACCACGCCCCGCACGGCCCCCTGTGCCGCATTTATTAAGGTCAAACCAGCATGGACTTCGAACAAGCGCGCCACAACATGGTGGAGCAACAGATC
This sequence comes from Gammaproteobacteria bacterium, assembly GCA_043767195.1. GTDB lineage: Bacteria > Pseudomonadota > Gammaproteobacteria > Eutrophobiales > Eutrophobiaceae > 2-02-FULL-61-13. The sequence continues at coordinate 1,565 of JAYUHG010000138.1, forward strand.
CGAACCTGGGAGGTACTGGACCTGGCGGTATTGGAATTGTTTGAAACCATTCGCCGCGAGGATTTTGTGCCTGCGGCATTTCGCAGCCTGGCGCTTGCGGACATCAACATCCCCCTGGCTCACGCTCAGGTGACCATGACCCCCAAGGTGGAGGGCCGGCTGCTGCAAAGTCTGGCCATCCAGCGCACTGATCGTGTCCTGGAGATCGGAACCGGGAGTGGATTTCTCACAGCGCTGTTGGGCCGTTGCGCGGCAGAGGTCCACAGCGTGGATATTTTTCCTGAATTCACCGCCGCTGCTCCGGCCAAGTTGGGCCGCTACGGGATTGGCAACGTACAGCTATATACCGGCGACGGGGCACTGGGTTGGCCACAGGCCGGCCCCTATGATGCCATGGTCATCACCGGCTCGGTTCCCGTGCTGCCCGACGCTTATGCCGGGCAGTTAACCCA
>JAYUHG010000139.1:0-2012 GCA_043767195.1 Gammaproteobacteria bacterium
GTGTTCCTGTTCGGTCGCAACCAGTACCAGCGCCAGTCCATCGGCATCCTGACCGAGACTTTCGCCGGCGCCGGTGGCGCGCGCTCATTCGCCGACGGCATCGAAGTGGGCGGCGAAATTCCGAATCCCATTTCGCGCATGGCCAATGTGGAAACCGTGGAAAATACCTTCCCTATCCGTTACCTGTTTCGCCGGCGGCTGGCCGACTCCGGCGGTGCCGGTCGCTATCGTGGCGGCGTCGGCATGGAATTGGCGTTCGTACCCCATGATGCGCCGGACGGCGGCATCCATTATGTGGTCTCCGGCAAAGGCGCGCGCTTCCCCATGAGTGAAGGACTCGGTGCGGGACTGCCGGGTTCGCCCAATGCCTACATTCGCATCAAGGACGTGCATGGCAATGGCAGTGGCAGTGTGCCGGGTTCACCGGATCAAATCGGCGCGGAAATCCAGGCCGTGGACTGGGGTGTATTTCCGCTCATGGGCAATGACGGGCTGTACGTGCGCTGGAATGGGGGTGGCGGCTACGGTGATCCCTTGACACGGCCCATCGCAGAAGTGGAGCACGACGTGATCAGCGGGCTGGTATCCCGCGAAGCCGCGAACTCGGTATACGGTGTAGTGATGGATGCCAGTGGCAAGGCAGATGCGGTCCGCAGCCAATCCGCCCGCGATGCTATTCGCAACACCCGCCGTCAGGCCAAGCGAGGATGACCATCATGCGTCTTTCCAACACATTGAATATCGAGAAACATGCGGGTGGCGCGCGCATCGTCTGCAGCGCCTGCAACAAAGACTTTGCGGCAGCGGATTCCTCCTGGAAACAGGCCGCGGCGCTCATTGAACAGCCCGCCAATGACTTGCCGGGACCTTATCGCACGGGACAGGGTCTTTTGCTGCGCCAGTTCTCCTGTCCGGGCTGTGGGGCTTTGCTGGACACCGAACTGGCTTTGCCCGGTGATCCGTATCTCGAAGATAGAATTTTCCTTTAGCGTTGGCCCGCCCGTTTCCGGATTAAAGCAACCATGCATCCCACAGCTCTGAGCGCCGAAGTCACAGACCGTCTGATGGCCCGCCGCGGTCGTGTACACATTTATGATCGCATAGTCCCGGCGCGCACCGCGCTGGTGGTCATTGATATGCAAAATGCATTTTGCAAACCCGGCGCGCCGGTGGAAGTCCCCGTGTCACGGGAAATCGTGCCCAATATCAACCGTCTGGCCGAGTCCCTGCGTCAGCGTGGCGGGGACGTAATCTGGATTGTCACCGAGATCCGCCAGAATCACGGCAAGACCGACTGGGAGAATTTTACCAGCCGGATCATTGCCGATCAGGTGCGCCAGCGCACCATTGAGTACATGGCTCCCGGCGCCGAGGGCACACTACTGTGGCCGGTATTGGATGCCCGCGACAGCGACATATTTATGGTCAAGAATCGCTACAGTTGTCTTGCCCCCGGGGCATCACCATTGGAACGTACCTTGCGCAGTCGTGGTATTGATACGTTGTTGATCACCGGCACGAAGACCAACGTGTGCTGCGAAGCCACCGCGCGCGCCGCTTGGGATATGGATTTTAGCGTCGTCATCGTCTCCGACGGCTGCGCCGCACTGTCGGATCAAGAACATCTGGCTACGCTTAACTCCATTATTCAGCAATTCGGCGATGTGCTGACCTGTGATGAAGTGATAAACAGATTTTCTGAATAAGGCTGTCAGCGATCTTCAATGGCTCGCAATTCACCGTCGGCCTGACGCAGGCGCAGGGATACCGCCCGGGCCAGACGGGCAAAAACTTTCAGGGCTAATACCGGATCCGCGTGGGCATAGTTGTTAAATTCCCGCCGCGACAATACATACAACTCACAATCGGTTTTCGCCTCCGCATCGGCGGAGCGTGTGCCCTTATCGAGAAACGACATCTCGCCGAAGTAGTCACCCCGGGCAAAGGTCGCCAGGTGGTGGCGCTTGCCGCCCTGCAACGGCAGCAGGATGGCTACTACACCGGTGCGCATC
>JAYUHG010000140.1:0-4780 GCA_043767195.1 Gammaproteobacteria bacterium
CGCCATGCCGCTGGCCATGAGCGCACCAGCGGAAGGCAATACGGCAAACCACACAGGCCGACGATCCCCGGCGGAATAGTATTGAGTCGGCGCCGGCACCGGTTCCAAACCCTGCAATCGGAAGGAACGTAACGCCCGGGGCATGTGCATGGCATGGGTGACCAGGGCAACGCGACGGACATTCTCCGCCAGCAATATTCCCGCGCCGCGGGCGGCATTTTCCCCGGTGTTGTGACTTTCCTGTTCCAGCCAGCGCGCATCAATGCCGAATCGTTCGCGCAGTACCCGATCCATCAACTGCGCCTCTGACTCCGGCTCACCCATGGGACTGCCACCACTGAGGAGAATGGGCAGACTGGAACGCCCATGTAACTCAGTGGCATACCGCAGGCGTACCAGGGTGCAGGGCGACACTTCATCCCGGCCATATTCCGGCGCGTTGGCGTAACGGTCGCAGCCCAACACGACAATGGCATCGGCCATCTCCGCCAGGGGGGCGTCTAACGCCAGAGGTGGAAAGCGATGTTCCAGCAAACCCGCCAGCCCACGACTGGCCAGGGGCGTGGAGAAAACATAGAGCAGCGCGACCGCGGACCAGAGCAGGAACATGGAGAGGCGCCGCTTACGGTGCAGGCACAGCGCCAGCCCCGCCAAGGTCACGGACAGACCCGGCGGCAGCAGCAGGGTTTTCAGGAAGGCCAGGGTAACGGTACTCATAACGACAGGCTGCACGCCACATCATTATGCCGGCGTAGTTGCAAGGTCCTTGCCCGCGGCTTGCAGATCAGCGTGATAGGAAGATCGCACCATGGGGCCGCTGGCGGCGTTGATGAATCCCAGTTCCTGGGCATAGTTGCCAAGTTCCACAAACTCCGCCGGGTTGGCAAATCGTGACACCGGCAGGTGATGTTTGCTGGGTTGCAGATATTGGCCAATGGTGAGCATGTCGCAGTCATGGGCGCGCAGATCCCGCAGCACCTGGCGCACTTCTTCTATCTCCTCGCCCACGCCCAACATCAATCCGGATTTGGTGGGCACATGAGGGTGCGCGGCCTTGAAGCGCCGGATCAATTCCAGGGACCAGGCATAGTCGGCGCCGGGTCGCACCTGTTTGTACAGCCGTGGCACGGTTTCCAGATTGTGATTGAACACATCCGGCGGCGCCGCAGCCAAGCCTTTCAGCGCCAGATCCATGCGACCGCGAAAATCCGGCGTCAGGATCTCGATGCGAATGCCCGGGACACGCTCCCGCACGGCAGCCACGCACTTGGCGAAATGTCCCGCGCCGCCATCGCGCAAATCATCCCGGTCCACGGAAGTGATGACCACGTATTTCAAACCCATGAGCGCCACCGCCCGGGCCAGATTTTCCGGTTCCTGTTCATCCAGGGGTTTGGGGCGACCGTGGGCCACATCGCAAAACGGACAACGCCTGGTACACAGCGCGCCCATGATCATGAAAGTGGCGGTGCCATGGGCAAAACATTCGCCCAGATTGGGGCAAGATGCCTCTTCACACACGGTGTGCAAATTGTGTTCACGCAGTAAACGCTTGAGTTCCAAAACCCGTGGCGCCGTGGGGGCGCGCGCCCGGATCCAGTCCGGCTTGCGCTGCAGTGACGCGGAGCTGGACTCGACTTTGATGGGGGTACTCTTGATCTTCAACTCGCCGCGCTGGGCGCGGGTCGGGCCGGCGCTGGTGATCTCAGCCATGTATCGTCTCCGCTTGCGGTATACGGTGGGTTTGGGACAGCGCCGGGGCTGGGTACGTATCCAATAAACGGCACAACTCCGGTAACAGACTCACGGCGAACTCATCAGGGCTGACACGGGCGCCCAGGTCGGTGAGCCGGGTTACCGGCAACCCGGCGTAGCCGCAAGGGTTGATCCCGGCAAAGGGCGCCAGATCTCCATCCACATTAACCGCCAAGCCGTGATAGGTACGACCCTTGCGCACACGCAAGCCAAGTGCAGCAAGTTTGCGACCGCCCACGTAGACGCCCGGCGCGCCGGTGATGCGTTCAGCCTTGATACCCATAGGTGCAACGCTATTGATCACGGACTGTTCCAGGTTGGATACCAGTGTGCGTACGGAAAGATTTCTGCGCTGGATATTCAGCAGCAGGTAGACGATGAGTTGCCCAGGACCGTGATAGGTCACCTGTCCGCCCCGATCCGTGCGCACCAGGGGGATACTACCGGGATTCAACACATGTTCCAGCTTTCCACCCAGACCCAGGGTATATACCGGCTCATGCTGCAACACCCAAATTTCGTCCCCGGAGCCGGGATGACACTGATCCGTAAACGTGCGCATATCCCGGTATACCGGCGCGTAGGGCTGGAGGCCCAGGTGGCGGATTTCTGGAGGGGTGAGCATGGGGTCAAAGGGCCAGCAAAATACGCTTGTTGCCGGTCAATTCCCGATATATATCATCAAGCTGCACCTGGCTCTGCGCATCAATGGTGACCGTCACGGACATATATTTTCCCTTACGGCTGAGTCGGGTCTGCACCGCGCCTTCCAAAAGGTCAGGGGAATGCCTCCGGATCAGAGTCACCACCAGGGCGTCAAAGTCATCCGCTGCCTCTCCCATCGCCTTTATGGGAAAGGTGCAGGGGAATAACAGCGCGGACTCCTGTGTGCCGGTCAATTTCGACCCGATGTGTTCAGATTTTTGCGCGAACAGCGTAACATAACGGTCTCATTACCGAGCATCTGCCGGAAATGCCCAAACCCACACCCAAATGACCTAAGGGCCAGACCATGAAGCCAGTCCTTTTCCACCTGATGTTCCTTGTTGCAGTTCTGCTCTCAGTCGCCGCCACCGCGCAAGAGGCCGTGGATTCTGCCTCCGGCGAGGTCATGCAGAAATGCAAGTACCCAATGCGTCCGGAAATCCCCAACGGCAGAGATGCGACAGAGGAGGAAATGATCGGCGCGCAGAAATCCCTTAAGGATTATCTCGCCGGCGGCGATGGCTACCTGGTCTGTCTGGATAGTGTCAGTCATGGCTGGGGCGAAATGGCTACGGAGGAACAGAAGGCCGTGGTGGTGATTTTCCATAATCGCATGGTGGATGAGATGCAGGCCACGGCCGATCTCTTCAACCAGTCAGTGCGCGCCTTCAAGGGCAAGCGCGGCACGTAAACTTCTCTGGCGGATTGATGCGGTGCCGGTTATTGCATCAATCCGCCAATGGCAGGCGGCACACGCGTAGACACCAGGGTGTGCGGTCTGTCTTTCGGCTTCCCTAGATTTATCCAGTGCAAGCTAACTTTTTGTTTTTGCTAATAATTAGCAATTCGCTGATGGCGCGGTGTACGGCACCAGTACCGCCCTTGAACCCTGTGCCAAGACTAAAACCGGTATAATCCGCCCTCGGTTCTCACCCGGCGGGGGAGCAGAGACAATAACTTCAGGAAACCCTATGGCAGATAAACCCAAAGACATCGCATTCCTGCGCAAGATACCCATCTTCAGCGCCCTGTCGGACGCGGAATTGCGGGCAATCCTGGCCTCGCCGGAAAACAGAATTGAAGAATACCCGCCGCGAAAAGTGATCATCCGGGAAATGGAAATCGCCGACGCCATGTATGTGGTGCTGGAAGGCATGGTGGATGTGTCGCTCAGAGGCTCAGACAATTATGGCCGCGAGATCGTTATCGCAACCCTGCAGCCGGGAGATTTTTTTGGCGAGCAGGCCATGGCTGACAATACCTCAACCCAGCGGCGTGGCGCCTCTGTGAAAGCGGTTACTGCGGCCAAGTTGTTTCGTATTGACAAGAAACATGTGCGCCTGGGGGTCAAATCCGGTGATACTCCCGAAGACGCTACTTCCGTTACCTCTGTTACTTCCGTCACCTCTGTTGCTTCCCCCGGACGCTCACCCCAGGAATTGCTGGTGCGCGCATTATTGAAAAGTATGCGCTTGTTCCAAAGCCTGACCGAAATCGAGCTGCAAAATGTCGGCGCCTGGACGCAAGTGGTGTCGGTGGGTCCCGGGGATTTCGTGCTCAAGGAATCAGAGCGCGGTGATTGCATGTACGCGATTCTGGACGGGAGCGTGGAAATATTTATCCTCGATGATGAGGCGAAACCCGTGGTGCTGGCGACACTGCAACGGGGTAATTATTTTGGTGAACAGGCATTAATGCCGGGCAGCTCCGGACAACGCAGCGCCAACGCCCGCACCCAGGGCGTGGCCCGGCTGGTGCGCATCCCGAAAGAATACTTCCGTTTGATTCTGAATCGGGACAGCGAAGTGGCCCGCAACTTGATGACGACCGGTAAGATTCAACGCATCAAAAAGGTGCAACTGAAATCCGGAGACTAGCGAGAATACGACCGGAGGCTTCTCACTCCGGCGCCGTCAGCGCCGGATCGAGCTTGTCGCTTGCCTGCAGATGTCCCTGCCCCACGCCGCCATGAATGCACTAGAAATATCCAGCCTGGAAAAGGTCTATGCCAACGGCACACACGCGCTGCATGGCATAAATCTGGAAGTGGACTCCGGCGACTTCTTTGCCATGCTCGGCCCTAATGGCGCCGGTAAATCCACCACCATTGGCATCATCTCCTCTCTGGTCACCAAAACCGCGGGCAGTGTCCGCATATTCGGCCACGACCTGACGCAAAACTGGTTCGAGGCGCGCTCACTGCTGGGTATCGTCCCGCAGGAAATAAATTTTTCCCAGTTCGAAACCAGCCTCGATATTGTAGTGAACCAGGGCGGCTATTACGGCCTGCGCCGCCCCCTGGCCATGGAACGCGCCGAAA
>JAYUHG010000141.1:0-4780 GCA_043767195.1 Gammaproteobacteria bacterium
GACCCAGTTGTAATGAGAAATGCCAGCGCGGAGTTCGCGGCAGAACTGCGGCAGAACTTTGTCGGAAAGGCTGGTACCTGCAAGGAGTTCCTGCAGCCGATCAATGAGGGTCACTGTTACTTCCGCGCCCGCATACGCTTCACACCATCCACATAGCGCTGCAATGTGCCCGACAGCACGCCGCGCGGCAGCATGATCTCGATAAGCTGAAAGCTGCTCTTATCCTTCAGCGCTGAGTTCAGAGCCATGATCAGTTCGCGGTTGGTACGCACACGATAGCCTTTGCCGCCCAGACCCGCGGCCAATTCCGCATAGCGAATGTCGTCCAAATCATTGAATTTGGATTCTGGCTGAAACGCCCGCAACATTTCCCAACTGGCGTTGTTGAACAGCAGCACGATGGGATTCCATTTGTAGCGGCGACAATTCAGCAGTTCCCAGCCGGTCATCTGGAATGCGCCGTCGCCCACCATGATAATTGGCCGGCGCCCGGTGGCGGCCTGGACACCGAGACCCGCTGGCACACCGAAGCCCATGGTGGCGTAGTAGCCCGGGGCTACCAGATCGGTATTCTCTATGTCGAGGGCCGTGAACAGGCAGTCGCCCATGTCCGCGGCAATGGGCATGCGATCAACCCGATCAAATAGATCATTGACGGCGGTGGCGATGGCCGTGGGTGTGATCAGATCGGCATTGGACTTGAGGCCACGGGGATAATTGGGCGCGGGAATCTTGTAACTGCGCCCTTTGCGCAAACGGCGACTGAGGGTCTGCACCAGCGCCGGCAACGGGATGTTCGCATAGGTGTGATACCCCAGCGTCACCTGCCCGTCACAGGCGAGAATGGAGCGACGCAGATCAATACGTTTTTCTGAAACGCCGAAATTGGTGTCGGACAGAATCACACCCAGGGCCAGCAGGCAATCCGAACCCTCAACCAGTTGCGTCACGTCCGGGTCTCCGGCGACACCAAGATAGGTCCCGCGAAACGGCACCTTCTGGCCGGCCAGCAGACCGCGGCCCATGAAGGTGGTGACCACCGGGATACCGAGCTTGCGCGCCAGCAGTGTCACCTGGGGTTCCAGGCCGAAGCGCCGGATCTCCACGTCCACCACCAACACGGGTGATTTTGCCTCCTGGATGCGCACCAAAATCTCATCGGCGCAGGCATTCAACGCATCTTCATCCACCACCAGCGCAGGCACCGGTTTTGGCACCGGGCCACACGCATCGAACACCAGGTCCCGGGGGATCTCCAGATACACCGGTCGTGAATGGGCGATACAGTTATCCAACACCCGGGCAATGGTCTGTGGCGCGCGCTGCATATCATCCAGGATGGCCTGATCACAGGTGACTTCTTTATAAATCTCAAACTGGGAATTCAGATGCTTGGCCTGATGATGCAGCAACAGACCGGTACTGCGATCCGCGAGACCCGGGCCGCCGGACAATACCACCACCGGCGACTTCTCCGAGTACGCGGCAGCGATGGGATTCACCATGTTCAATGCCCCGGCGCCGTAGGTCACCGCGGCCACGGATGGCTTAGTGTGAAACCGCGCCGCGGCATCGGCGGCAAAGCCTACGGCGGGTTCGTGACTCAAGGTATACAGCGGCAGGATCTTCGATTCCTCGATCACCTTGAATAATGGCAAGGCGAAGTCCCCGGGGATACCGAAAATCTCCGCGACACCGCGGGCCTTCAACGCCCGCAGCAATGACTGACCCAGATTCAGCATGGGACTCATAACTTCTTATGGGAGCCGTCGCAGAAGGGTTTGCCGGCGGTGTGCTTGCAGGCACAGAACCATTTTTGCGTGGACTCGGTGGCCTTCCATTCCATGGGGCTGAATTCAGAACCCTTGTGGGAGCCGTCACAGAACGGCTGCTTGTTACTGCGCCCGCAGGCGCACCACCAATAGGATTTGCCGGCTTCCACGTCAATGACAATGGGGGCTTTCGCGGCGATGTTGGGTGTGGCCATGGGGGCGTCCTCCGTTTGAGTGATCGATCAATGTGAATTGAGCAGCTTGAGTACCTGCTCGTGCAAAACTTTTGTAGCGCTGGCCACGACACCGCCGCCGGCAATGGCCGGTTCACCACGCCAGTTTGTGACTATACCGCCGGCGGCTTCCACCAGCGGGATCAGCGGCACGATGTCATAGGGTTCCAGATCCGCTTCAATGACAATATCCAGAAATCCCCCGGCCAACAGGCAATAGCCATAACATTCCGTGCCGTAACGGGATAGACGACACTTTGATTCCACGCGCTGGAAAGCGGCCAGCTCGGGTGGCGTACGGAACATGCTGGGATGGGTGCAGGCCACGGTGGCGTCGGCCAAAGACTCGGTGCCGCGCACGGACAACTTGCGCCATTCTCCGTTGCGCACCAGAAATGCTCCGGCGCTACTGCCGACAAAGGTCTCACCCACGAATGGCTGGTGCATGAGTCCGGCGATGGGTTGCTCACCATCAATCAAACCCAACAACACACCCCACATGGGGGAACCACTGATAAAGGTGCGTGTGCCGTCTATTGGATCAATCAGCCACGCCGGCGCCTTCTCATCCCCCTGGGTACCAAACTCTTCGCCCACGATCCGATGGGTTGGATAGCGTTCGCGGATGCGGGCGCGTATGCACTGCTCCACTTCTTTGTCCGCCTGGGTCACCGGATCAAAGGCGCGCTTGCGGGCCTTGTTAGTCACAGCCAGATCAGTGCGAAAGTATTTCAACGCGATTTGGCCTGCCTCTTCCGCGGTGTGTACGGCAAATTCCGCGAGGGCTTTGGCGTCCAGGGAGTGGGTCATATGGGCCGGGATCGGAGGGTGGACATAACTCAGTGTGAGACTGGATATTACCACGGGCCATCGGCCGATCAGTCTATATAGCTGTGCATAAATCATGGTCACGCAGGGATGGCGTCGCCATATGACCACAGATTACCTCGGTTCGAATTTGTCATTCCGACTGCAGGGAGGAATCCTGCGTTACAGCAAGATCCCTCCTCGCTACGCTCGTTCGGGATGACAAACTGACCCACTACCAGAAGATACGGTAGATTCCCAGTGACAGGCCTTCCGAACGCCATTTTGTCATCCCGAAGCGTAGTGAGGGATCTTTATTTTCGCGCACCAGCAAGATATCTCAGTCGCTATGCTCCTTCGAACTGACAAAGTGAGACACCACAGAAGCTACAATGGCATCCGCCATGCAACCCAATCTCGTCCTCGCCATCCTGATCCTTGCCAGTTCCGTGGCCATGATGTCCACGGACCTGTACGCGCCCAGCCTGGCCCATCTGCCCGCCTACTTCGGCACGGACCCCGCCACCGCCAAACTGTCCATGAGTTTGAACGCCCTGGCCTATGCCCTGGGTACATTGGTCCACGGTCCCCTGTCGGAACGCTTCGGTAGGCGTCCGGTATTCCTGGTGGGGCTGGCCGGATTCACGTTGTTCAGCCTGCTGTGTGGCCTTGCGCAAAGCATTGAGCAATTGATCGCTGCGCGGATTTTTCAAGGTCTCATGGCCGCGGTCGAAGGCGTGGTGGTGCTGGCGGTGATCCGCGACATCTACACCGGCGCGGATCAGGTGCGCGCCATCGCCTGGTACGGCGTCGCCACGGCCATGATGCCGGCGGTGGCGCCGATCCTGGGCGGTTATATTTTTATCTGGTTTGGCTGGCGCATGAATTTTTATTTCCTCGCCGGCGTGGCGCTGTTCACCACCATATTGATCTACACCTTCCTGCAGGAATCCGGCCGCCGCGATCCCACGGCCCTGCACTTAAAAGAGATCCTCGACGATTATCTTGGCCTGCTGCGCAACCGCGACTTCCTGCGCTACACCCTCATCGGCGGCTCCACCATCGCGTTCTTCTTTGCCTTTGTCACCGCCGGCCCGTTCATTCTCATCAAACAATACGGACTGCCCACGGAATACTTCGGTTACTTTCAGGGCGCATTGGTGCTGGCCTACGGCGCCGGCAGTTTGCTCACCAGCCGTCTGGCACGGCGCTGGAGCGGGGATCGTCTGATGGTATTGGGGATGGTGGCCGCGGTGGGCGGTGGCATCGCGCTGGTGGGCATCGTCTTCAGTGGACAGGAATCTCTGCTGGCCATGACGATTGCCTTGTGCGTCATGGCCTTCGGCGACGGCCCGGTATTTGCCACCACCCCCATGCTGGCCATGAACGCCAGTCAAGGCCGCACTGGCCCCGCCGCCGCCATGTTGCTGGCGATTGAAGTGGGCATGGGTTCATTGGCGGCGTTGTCTGTGGGCGTGTTCCATGACGGCACCTCGCGCCCATTCGCGCTCACCTGTGGATTCTTTTGCTTGGTGGCGGTGGCGGCGTGGCTGTGGGGTTCAAGGGGTCAAAGAACTTGAAAGTAATGCAGGATGTGGGTCTGAGTGCGTGTTGCATGGTTTCAAGTTCTCTGCCCCCTCGAACCGCTCTTGACTTGAATTTGTAACTGCATATAGTTACACCATGGGGAAGCAAATGGAATTGCTGGCGCGCGCGAAGTCCAATCCGCAGGGACTAAGTTTCAGGGACTTTGAAGCTCTGCTGAAGATATGCGGCTGGAAATACAAACGCCAATCCAGCTCACATCGTCTGTGGGCGTCACCGACCGGATTCCGATTACCCATACAGAATCTGGGAGGCAAGGCAAAAGCCGGTAGTGCCTCAGTTTGAATTTGTAGCCGGAGTTTGTCATCCCGACGGAGCGCAGCGACGAGGGATCTTGCTTCCCCGTAGCAAAAGATTCCTCCT
>JAYUHG010000142.1:0-1993 GCA_043767195.1 Gammaproteobacteria bacterium
CGGCAGCGATCAAATCCTGGCCCGACAGTTTCAGTTTTTCCGCCACCGCCAGCCCGGAACTGACGGTGATATAGCCTGGGTGGATGATGTATCGAACCGTGTCTTCATAATCCAGCGCAAAGCCGAGGTTGCCGTTGGCATAGGTCGCAAAGGCAACCGATGTCTTGGTCCCGTCGCCAATCAAGGTCGCGTCCTGAATGCCACCGCCGGATTCTTTGGCAAGTTCAATGTGCATCTTGCCAATGCGCGTGGACGCCCCGGCCAGCATGACGCCGATCATGTTCAGCATACACAGCTTGGTCTTTTCGACCACCGCCGGCGGCAGTTGCTCAAAGCGAAGGCCGTGGATGAAGCTGACGAGTTCTCTGGTTGCCCCCATATTTATCTGCTCCCTTTATTATCTTCTGAATATACGACATTCAGCCGGATCGAGTCGCTGGAATAGACCGGAGCGCTTTTTTACCAACGCTGTCTGCATGGGCGAGCTACTACTGGGGTCACCACCCCGTGAGCAGACCGGGTTCTGCGCCTGCATCATTGACCGCAATCCCCTCCCGCATCACACTGGCGCCCTTTCCATGATTTCGACCACCAATCCTTGACCATGGGGGCTGCAATGGCTGATACCGCCGTTTCCGTACAAATGACACCTGAAGCACAACGGGACATGTTGGTGCCGCTGGTCAAATCGCGCCCGCCAGTAGAGGCGGCGACCCTGCTGGAGGAATACCCGGCGCCGATTATCGCCGATGTGTTACTGGCGCTGAATCCGGCCTTCAGTCAGGACATTGTTATGGTACTGCCTGGCGGGTTGGTGGATGCGGTCATGAAGGCCGCGCCCCCGGAACGGGCAAAACAATGGGCGTTCAACTCCGTATTTCCCGAGGACACCATCGGCCGGATGATGGAGCCGGCGCTGTCGGTGTTCCCGCCGGAAATGACGGTGGCGCATACCATCTCCGAATTGCGCACGCTGGTGCAAAAGGCCTTCATCACCTACGGCTATGTCGTGGACCCGCAGGGCAAGTTGCTCGGCATTATTACCATGCGCGATCTGTTGTTCTCCGGCGCGGAGAAACGCCTCGAAGATATCATGCTGAAGAGCGTGTTTTCCCTGTTACCCGGTCAGCCCCTGGCGGATGCCATGAAGCTGGTGCTGGATCGCCACTATCCGGTTTACCCGGTGTGTGATGCCAACGGCATATTGATTGGCCTCGTCCGTGGCCAGGCCATGTTCGAAGAACACTCATTCGAGATCACTGCCCAGGCCGGCACCATGGTCGGCGTGGAGAAGGAGGAGCGCCTGACTACGCACTGGCTACAGAGCTTCAAGTTCCGGCACCCTTGGTTACAACTGAATTTGCTTACGGCGTTTGTCGCCGGCGCCGTGGTTGGAGTATTTGAAGGAACCGTCGAACGTCTCGTAGTATTGGCGGCCTTCCTGCCGGTGTTGGCCGGGCAATCGGGCAATACCGGTTGTCAGGCACTGGCGGTGACTTTGCGCGGCATGACGCTGGGCGAACTGAAGCCCGGCAAGGAAAAGGAACTGGTATTCAAGGAGGCGTTGTTGGGCGCCATGAACGGGGCATTCACCGGGCTCATTGCCGGCGGGGGTATGTATCTCTACGCCAGCAAACAGAACATGCCGGAGGCGCTGCTGCTGGCCTTTGTTGTTTGGCTCGCATTGGTGGGCGCCTGTGTCACCAGCGGCGTCTGTGGCGCGATGATCCCGTTGACACTGAAGAAGTTCGGTGCCGATCCGGCCACGGCCTCCAGCATCTTCCTGACCACGGCCACAGATGTGGTGAGCATGGGGTTGTTGCTGGGATTGGCGACAATCCTGGTCTAGTCGTCGGTGGCGATTTCGGCAGCCGCGGTTAAGCGGTTTTATGAAGATCTGGTTATTGACCGGTGGGATGAATCTTCCCCTTGCACCATTACGGCGGAAGAGATCATCGAGTTCGGCCAGAAATACGACCCACAGTATTTTCAC
>JAYUHG010000143.1:0-1990 GCA_043767195.1 Gammaproteobacteria bacterium
CGCGGCATCGGCGGCGGTCCGCGGGTCACGGCCAATGGCGTCATGTATCAAACCGGTCTGAGCGCCGGTGAGGGCACAGCGGGCTATGGCATCTGGGCCAGTTATTCCTATTCGGATTTTGAGAATGATTTTGCCGCCACGTTATTGGATGGCCATCGCCATAACATTCTGGCGGGAGCGGATATCTCTCCCATGGAGAACTTGCTGTTCGGCGTGGCCTTCGGCTATGAGTTCAGTGACATTGACACGGATTTCAATGCGGGCAATCAGGAAATTGATGGTTTCACCGTCGCCCCGTACATGGGCTATGTGCTGACGGACACCTGGAGCATCAATGCCAGTATCGGTTACTCCAGTGTGGATTCGGATCAATTCCGCACCGATCCGTTTACTGGCGCACTGATTACCAGTTCGCCTTCCTCAGACCGCTTTTTTGGCGCGCTGAACCTGAACGGTTACACCACCTGGAATGACTGGATCTTCAGTGGTCGCTTGGGCATGTTGCAGGCGCGCAGCGACCAGGAGTCTTTTGACGAGAGCGATGGCACTGCCGTGGGCAAGTTCAAAACCGAACTGGGTCAATGGAATGCCAGTGGCGAAGCCGCCTATTCCTGGGGCGCCTTTGAGCCGTTCATGCGCGCCACCTATGAGCACGATTTCTCCTTGACGCGGCTGACGCTCACTGGCACCGGCCCGCAACCGTCCCAGGACGATGACAATTTCCTGTTTGGTCTGGGCGCGCGCTACTTTGGTGAAAACGGCTTGAGTGGCAATATCGAGTGGTACAAGCGTCTGGGCCGGCAGGACTTTGATGAAGATACATTCTCCGCGACGATCCGCTGGGATTTTTAGGCAATCACGCTTAATGTAGACAGCACAGGGCCGGAGCAATCCGGCTTTGTGCGTTTAAGGCATGATGACTCAGATTGAACTCACCATTACGAGCTGTAGCAATGTCATCCCGATGGAGCGAAGCGACGAGGGATCCTTATCTGAAAGGCAATATTTCTCAGTCGCTGCGCGACTTCGAAATGACAGGCAATGATTTCATCAACTCAGGCCAGTGCGTTTCCCAACAGCATGCGTGATCCATTTCCGTTTCGATCGCTATTTTAGTCATTGATTTATCCGACATCCGGTCCACAAACGACTGGAGAATTTCCGGTGTAATGGTCCTGTCCCTGCCG
Source organism: Gammaproteobacteria bacterium (assembly GCA_043767195.1). Taxonomy (GTDB): domain Bacteria; phylum Pseudomonadota; class Gammaproteobacteria; order Eutrophobiales; family Eutrophobiaceae; genus 2-02-FULL-61-13. Next base: position 1,188 of record JAYUHG010000143.1, read on the forward strand.
CCCACCAGATGCAATTGCGGAATATGCTGGACTGCCCGGGCATAATCTGCGGCATTCAGCGATCCGGTCAGCGGTGAAACACCGTGTAGATCAGTCCAAGCCCGATGATCCAGATTGGCGGCAATCGTGATCACCCACGCCACGTCCTGGCGCCGGGCGGTAATCAGCGCCGCTACCGTGCCGCCCCCGGAATATCCCACCAGAGCAACCTGCTCGAACCCCACTGCCGCCGCGCTTATGGCGGAGTTCATGGCAGCGATGATCTCTTCGGAATAACGATGACTGGTCCATGCGCTAACCTGGCATTTATCCGGTAACGGATGTGTCTGAAACTGGCATGGCCGCGCCAGGTACAGCACCGCAGGGCCGGGATCCTTAAGTGCCAGCGCCAATGCTATGGAGTGGTGAGATGTGGGGTCGGCGGATGGCTGATTCCTTCGGCGCCAGGCCCGACCGTCCCCTTCGATATACACCGTCACGAGCGGCCCCGGCGATGGGGCCAGTCTCTGCAAGGCAAATAGCTCGAATCCCCCAGCTTTGAATGACTTGGCGGCAAAGCCCATTGATTCCGCGGTGGAAATGGCTGTTTTCAGCCCGGAAGTGGAGCTGGCGCAACCGGCCAAGCCCAAAAGCAAGCCGAACATAATGTGAAGTAGTACACATTGCGCAAGGAACCTGTGAGGGATTGGGGTACTCCAAAGTACAATAGTTGCAGGCATTTTCTTCCCATCTATGGAGTCGAGAATAATGACATTCTATAAGCATGTGGCCGGCGCACCGGCGATGATTTTGATAGGCGCGTT
>JAYUHG010000144.1:0-1983 GCA_043767195.1 Gammaproteobacteria bacterium
GCCGCCGGTAAGGAAGCGCAGCGCATCATCCCCGTGGCCGCGGATCTGGAGAACGATTCTGAAATCAGAAAACTGGCCGAGCAAACCCTGGCAATGCTCGGCGGCCTGGACATTCTCGTCAATAACGCTGGCTACTCGGAGAAGGCGCCACTGGCAGGCACCAGTGACGCAATGTGGGATCGCACCATGCAGATCAATCTGAAGGCGCCGTTCCTGCTCTGCCGTGAACTTGTTCCGGCCATGAAGAAAAACCCAGGCGGCGGCCGCATCATCTTCAATTCATCCATTGCCGCAAAACTGCCGGACCCTGGCGGCAGTGCCTACAACAGCGCCAAGGCCGGCGTTCTCGGCCTGATGCGTTGCCTGGCGGCGGAGCTGGGCCAGTTCGGCATCACCGTAAATGCCATTTGCCCCGGCTGGGTGGATACGCCCATGGCAAGAACCCTGCACGAAGACATGTTCAGCGGCGACGCACACAAGTTCGATGAGTTTTTCCAATCCTCTACCAGCGGCAACATGCTGCAACAGCAAATCAAGCCTGAGGATATCGCCGACTTCGCGGTATTCCTCGCCAGCGATCAGGCCAAGCGCATTACTTCACAAGCAATCAATGTTTGCGCGGGATTGTGTTTGTCTTAATCAAACGGTCAGGGCCGTAACCGATCCAGTAGCGCCAGCAATGCCAGCCGCTCCGGACCGGCAAGATCCACTGTCAGCGCCTGTTCGTACTCCCGCGCCAACGGAATAATCTGCTTATACACCACCCGACCCCGGGCCGACAGCGCCAACACGGAACGCCGCCGATCAACACTGGCGAACTCTCTCACCAGACGGCCCTTGCCCAACAACCGCGTCACCGCGCGACTGACCGTCACTTTGTCCATTTCAGTCTTGGCGCAGACCTGATCCGCGGACAACCCGTTTTCCTGCCCGAGCACGGCCATAACTCTCCATTCGGGAATAGTCAGATCAAAACGCGCTGAGTACAACGCGGAAAACGCACGGCTGATTCTATTGGTCAAGGCCGACAGGCGATAAGGGAGAAAATCATCGAGGTCAAAAACTGCCTCAAGATCACCAACCGCCAATGAGCCATTTCGCGCAGTCAGTTGCGTCTTCTTAGATGTGATTACCACAGCTTCAAATTCCCCCGCATTCAATGGCTGGCACATCCCAATCCGAGGCAACGAGTCTTTTTTTGAAATCAGCCAATACCCGTAAAGTGACTTTCCAACCCATCCCAACATCGCACATAGTCCTTCTGCCGTTGCGGACACTCCAAAGCAAACCGCGTCGGCTGGATCACATAACGCGACTCAAACATGAACGCCATGGTGTCGGCCATATACACCGGCTTCAACGCGGCATTTGTAGCTTTCTCAAACGCATCACGATCCGGCCCATGAGCCGACATGCAGTTGTGCAGGCTGGCGCCGCCGGGCACAAATCCCTCTTCTTTCGCGTCATACACACCTTTAATCAGACCCATGAACTCGCTCATGACATTGCGGTGATACCAGGGCGGTCGGAAGGTATGTTCTGTCACTATCCAGCGCGGCGGGAAGATAACGAAATCCACATTGGCGGTGCCCGCGCTATCTGACGGTGAAGTCATGACAGTGAAGATGGAAGGATCCGGGTGATCGTAGCTGACCGTGCCCATGACATTGAATCGGGCCAGATCATATTTGTACGGCACCGAGTTCCCCACCCAGGCCACCACATCCAGGGCCGAATGCTTTATCTCGCAGACGTACAGATGCCCGCCGAACTTGCAGATCAATTCAAAATCGCCGCGCTGATCCACGTAGGCCGCCGTGGGCGCCAGAAAATCCCGTGCGTTGGAAAACCCATCGGAACCCACCGGGCCGCGCTCCGGCAAGGTGAACAACGCGCCGTAGTTTTCGCACACATAACCGCGGCTCGGCCCATCGGGCAGCTCAATGCGGAATTTCATGCCGCGCGGAATGAGCAATATCTCGC
>JAYUHG010000145.1:0-1981 GCA_043767195.1 Gammaproteobacteria bacterium
AGCAACTGGCCGGCCGCGGCCTTGACGATCTCCAGCTCGGCAGCGCTGGTAATCCGCGTATCGCGATGCACCTGGGACGGCAGCCCGGCCTGCTCGGCACGCGCCTGAATCAAGGTGTCGGCATCGAATACCAGCACCAGGCGCACGCCCAGGCTGTGCAGCAGCGCCAGATCGTGCACCAGGTTCACGAATTCCGGCGAGGTGACGGCGTCGTCATCGAACTGCACCACCAGCGTCTTGCCGCGATGCACGTGGATATAGGGCGAGGCGGCCCGGAACCAGTCCACGAATCGTTGCTGTTTTACGCTCATGCACACTCCAAGTTGCCTGCAAAATGCCGGCCCGAAGCCGGGACGCGCATATTATTGGGCATGACGCCCCGTGCCAAATGAAATCACAGTCTACATAAGGAGTGCGTTGGGCCGCTTCCTTCACCGAACGCCTCGGAATTAGCAGGGAAACAATCGGGCGGGTGGCGCCGGGTACGCTCGAACACCCAACGAATAAGGTATCCTACGCACCCCCTTTCAACTTGCACAATCCGCACCCATGACCGAGAAACTGAACCGTATCAGCTCCCGCATCACCCAACCCAAGTCCCAGGGCGCGTCCCAGGCCATGCTACTCGGCACGGGACTGACGCTTGCCGACCTGAACAAGGCCCAGGTGGGTATCGCCAGCGTCTGGTTTGAGGGCAACACCTGCAACATGCACCTGCTGGATCTGGCGCAGCAGGTTAAAACGGGCGTGACGCAATCCGGCCTGATCGGTATGCGTTTCAACACCGTGGGCGTCAGCGACGGCATCTCCATGGGCACCGACGGCATGAGCTACTCGCTGCAGTCACGGGACCTGATTGCCGATTCCATCGAGACCATCATGGGCGCGCAGTGGTACGACGCCCTCGTTGCCCTGCCGGGTTGTGACAAGAACATGCCCGGCTGTCTGATGGCCATGGGGCGCCTGAATCGCCCGGCGCTCATGGTCTACGGCGGCACCATCAAACCCGGCATCAGCGCCGGCAAAAAGGTGGACATCATTTCCGCGTTTCAAAGTTACGGTGAGTTCATTGCCGGCAAGACCACTGACGCCCAACGCATGGATGTGGTGAAACACGCCTGCCCCGGCGCCGGCGCCTGCGGCGGCATGTACACCGCCAACACCATGGCGGTAGCCATTGAGGCCATGGGCATGTCCCTGCCCTACAGTTCTTCAACACCCGCCGTGGATCCGCGCAAGCAACGGGAATGCGTGGATGCCGGGAAGGCCGTGCGGCATTTATTGGAGCGCGATCTGAAACCCCGGGACATCATGACCCGCGCCGCATTTGAAAATGCCATGGTCATGGTCATGGTGCTGGGCGGCTCCACCAATGCGGTGCTGCATCTCATTGCCATGGCCCGGGCCGTGGATGTGCCGCTGACCATTGATGATTTCCAGAGAGTCAGTGATCGCACTCCTTATCTTTCCGACCTGAAACCCAGTGGCCAGTACGCCATGGAGGATTTACACAACGTTGGTGGCACGCCGGCGGTGATGAAGTACCTGCTGGAACACAAACTGCTGGATGGCAGTTGCATGACCGTCACGGGCAAGACTCTGGCGGAGAATCTGCGGGATCTGCCCGGCCTCAGCGCGGGACAGAAAATCCTTATGCCCCTGGATCAGCCGTTGAAAAAATCCGGCCACATCCGCATCCTCAAGGGCAATCTCGCCCCCGGCGGCGCCGTGGCCAAAATCACCGGCAAGGAAGGTCTGCGCTTCGCCGGTCCGGCGCGGGTGTTCGATTCGGAAGAATTGATGTTGAAGGCTCTGGAGGACAAGAAAATCCAAAAAGGTGACGTGGTGGTGATCCGCTATGAAGGCCCCAAGGGCGGCCCCGGGATGCCGGAGATGCTGACACCCACTTCCGCCATCATGGGCGCGGGACTCGGGTCCGATGTGGCCATGATCACCGATGGCAGATTTTCCGGTGGCTCCC
>JAYUHG010000146.1:0-4742 GCA_043767195.1 Gammaproteobacteria bacterium
CCAATGTAGGCCTGGGTGCGCACCACCGTGGCGGCGATTTCATCCAGCATGCGCTGGTGTTGCCTCTGTAACTCAGTCTCCTGCACGGCGGCTACGCCCAGGGAAATTCCCAGCAACACTATAGCCCCATGGGGGAGTTTCCAGTCAGCGCGGCACCCAGTCATGTATGAAGAATAGCAAACACCACGGGATTCTATACCGGCCCAGTATCGAAATCCGCCGCATGCCCGCTATGATGAGCGCCGCTACCCATACCGAGGTCGAGACATGGACAGGCTGCGCGGCTATATCCGCAATATCCCGGACTTCCCGAAACCGGGCATTCAGTTCAAAGACATCACGCCGCTGGTCAAGAACCCAGCCATGTTACGTCTGGCGGTGCATCAGCTCATCCATCCCTTTCTCGGCGAACGCTTAACCGCCGTGGCCGGCATGGAGGCCAGGGGATTTATCTTTGGCAGTCTGGCGGCATGGGAACTGGGCATTGGCTTTGTGCCACTGCGCAAGCCGGGCAAGTTGCCCTTCGACGTGCAGGCCATCAGCTATGATTTGGAATATGGCTCCGCCAGCCTGGAAGTCCACATTGACGCACTGGAGAAGGGAGATCGGGTGCTATTGGTGGATGATCTGCTGGCCACCGGCGGCACCGCCGCCGCCAGTTGCGAACTGATGGAGAAATTGGGCGCCGAAATCGCCGGCTGTGCGTTTGTGGTGGAACTGGATGGGCTGGGCGGGCGCGAAAAATTGGCCGGGCACAGATTGCATTCACTCTTGAAGTATTAGCTGGGTTACACCAGTCCACCGTTGATGTTCATAACTGCTCCGGTCATATAGGCAGACTCATCAGAAGCCAGAAAAACTGCCGCTGACGCTACATCCGCCGCCAGCCCAAAGCGTCCCAAGGGGATCTCCCGCCGGCGCTGTTCAAAATATTGCTCCGACATGGCGCCATCGGCGAAGGCGGTGCGGATCCATCCCGGCGCCAGCACATTCACCCGCACCGCGGGCGCCACATCCCGCGCCAGGGAACGACTAAAACCCAACACCCCCGCTTTCACCGCGGCGAACATCTGCGGATTGCGTCCCGGTAAACCACTCAGCGCCAGGTCCCAGGACATATTCAGAATTACGCCACGCCCCGCAGCCTGCATCAGCGGTGCCACCGCCCAGCAACATTCCATGGTGCCTTTCAGATCCACATCCAGCAGCCGGCGCAGTTTCGTGGCGTCATCTGCCGTCGCCCCTGCCCCGGTAAGAATGTCGGCGCCGGCGTTGTTGACCCAAATGTCCGGCACGCCGAGCTGTTCCTGGGCGCGTGACACCAGCGTCAGAACCTCGGCGCCGTTTCCCACATCCGCGCCCACGGCAAAGGCTTGGCGACCGAGGGCGCGGATTTCTTCCGCGACTTCCTCCGCGCGCCGAATGGAAGCGCGATAATTCACCACCACGTCACAGCCCTGGGCCGCGAATGCCAGGGCAATGGCACGACCGATGCCGCTGCTGGCACCAGTGACCACGGCTTTCTTGCCTTGCAACCTGAGACTACTCATCGCCACCTGACTCCATTAGATTGAATTCTACCCCGGCGATTGCACCGCTGGGTCCAGCAGTTCCGCGCACCGGCGGCGCACGGCAGTGGTGTGTGCCTGCAACACCGCGACAAAGCTATCAGATTCACCCTGGGCAAATCCCATGGCGCGAACCAGGGCGGAGCCAGCCTCCCCCTCCAGCGAAAAACTGGAAATATTTTTCAGATCAAACAAACGCAGGCAGGTCTCCAGGCGCCGCAAGAATTCATAACCGTGGCGCAAGTCAGCGGCCACCGGCCCCGGCAACAGGCCGACAGCCTCCGCCACCTGGAATACCTTGCGCGTGGCGCAGGTTTGCAGCGCCGGTAGCGCGCCCCCATGGGCAAGCTGCAAATAATGACAGACAAAATCCACATCCATGATGCCGCCATGGCCGCGCTTCAATTCATAGCGCCCGCGCGGTCGTCCCAATTCATGTTCCACGCGCAGGCGCATATCAAAAATCGCTTTCTTCAGCATGGCCGGGTCCCGGTCAGCATAGATGCAGGGCCAGATTTGCGCCAAGGCGCCGGCCCCCAGGCCAGAGGGATCAAACACCGGGCGGCAGCGGGTCATCATCTGCCGTTCCCAGATTTCCCGTTCCCCGCTGTGGTGCTCCACGAATGACTGAACCGACGTGATCAATGCGCCAGCGGTGCCATGGGGGCGCAGGCGCATGTCCACCTCATACAGAGCGCCCAACGGCGCGGCTGAAGCTATGTGGCGCAGAAACCGCCGCACCCGGCGCGCCACATCGGCGCTCTCACCACCACTGCCGGGCAACAGAAAGATCAAATCCAGATCCGAGCCAAAACTCATTTCGCCACCGGCCAGGCGTCCCATACCAAGCACCGCGAACTCTTCGCCCAATTGCTCTGGGGTCAGTTCGAATATCTCCAGGCTGACATCCAGCGCGGCCTCCGCCAGCCGCGTCAATGCCGCCTCCAGTTCCGCCGCCGGCAACTCGCCACGGAACCACCACACCAGTGCGGATAACATGAATTCATTTTTGCCCAAGCGCAGCAGATCCATCGCCGCCTCAATATCCGCGCTGGCCCGCGGCTGGCGCAACGCCTGTTTCAGCTCCGCTACCGGCATGGTCACCGGCTTGGGTGCATCAATGAGAGCAGCGGCTTTGGCGCCGGCGTAGAAAAGAAAGCGCGTGAAATACCAACTGGCGCCAAACACCCGCACCAGCATCTCCAAGTCGGCGGGGACGGCGCCCCAGCGCTCTTGTTCACGGACCTGCAACCAACGGTCCAAGCTACTGGCGGCGGATTCCCGATGCCAGGCCAGGTTCAGGGCGTGCCGGGCGTCTTCGTTCATGGTTATTCGCGCCGGTCGACTACGGGCAAAATGTGTTCAAAGGAGCGTTGCGCCACCGAACGATTGACCAACAATTCGGTTTCAAATGCTTCCAGCAGTTCATCATCGGACTTCCCGGGCAACCCCAGTGACCGGGCCAGCAATAACCGGCGCTGGGGATCCTCGGGTAACTCATGGGTCTGCTGCTCATCAATCATCTGCAGGCGATTTTCCAGCCGCCGCAGAAACAGATAGGCGGCGCACATATCCCGGGCTTCCTCCGCGGGCACCAATCCGCAGTCCACCAGCCCGGTGAGCGCGGATAATGTGCTCGTGGTCCTGAGTGCCGGATGGCGTCCGGCGTTGACCAGTTGCAGAATTTGCACGAAGAACTCGATATCCCGAATGCCACCCTCGCCAACTTTCACATTCCACTGCCCGCGGCGGCGGCGCGCATTGGTCATTTCCGTCTTGATGGAAATAAACCGATCCAGATCATCGCTGCCCAGGGAACGGCGATAAATAAACGGGCGCAGACGCTGTAACAACTCCTGACCGATAGGCATGGCGCCGGCAATGGGCCGCGCCCGGAGCCAGGCGATGCGTTCCCAGGCCTCGGAACTGGCCTCGTAGTAATGCTCGGTGTCATCCAGGGCCATGAACAGCGGGCCACTGCGGCCCCAGGGGCGCAGATTCAGATCCACGCGGTAGAGAAATCCATTCTCAGTGGTATCTTCAAGGATTTTGGAGAAGCGCCGCAGACCATCTATCAGGTGTTTCTGAAATACCTCAATGTCCCCTTCCGCGCCGTTGGCGCTGACATAGATGAGGTCCAGATCGGAACTGAAGTTCAATTCCCCGGCGCCCTGTTTGCCAAGGGCGAAAATACAGACACCATCGCGCAATTTGGTCTTGAGGTTGTCGGCGCCCGCCAGGTCCAGGGCTGCCACAACGGTCCGATCCGCGAGATCACTCAGCGCCGTCAACACTTGTTCATAGGGCTGTTGCGCCTGCAAGTCCAGGGCTGCAATGCGGAGCAATTCACGGTATTTGGTTCTGCGCAGGAGTTCCGGATCAACCTGGGCACCAGCGGGGAGAAGGGTGGGCGTGCCGGCACCGATGACCGCCATGGCGTCGGGATGCCGGCACAGAAAATGAAACAAAAAACGCGAAACACTGACCAGGCTTATCAAGGTACGCAGAGGATCCTGCGCCATGCCGTCCACCAACCGGCGCGCCTCGGGGTCTTCCCGTAACTGCGCCAGTCGCGCCGCTGCCGCCTTGGGATCCGGCGCGGCCTCCAGCAGGGAGTCCAGTGAGGCCATCACACCTTGGTGTAAATCTCCCCTCCTCCGTCACGGAACTCCCGCGCCTTGTCCGACAACGCCTGCTCCAGCGCCGTCTCGGAGTTGTCGAGACTATGAAGCTCGGCGTATTCACGCACATCTTGAGTGATTTTCATGGAACAGAAGTTGGGGCCGCACATTGAACAAAAGTGCGCGGCCTTGTGCGCATCCTTGGGCAGGGTTTCGTCGTGGTACTCCCGCGCCCGCTCCGGATCCAGTCCGAGGTTGAACTGATCCTCCCAGCGAAACTCAAAGCGCGCACGGGACAGGGCGTTGTCGCGCAATTGCGCCGCCGGATGACCCTTGGCCAGATCCGCCGCATGGGCGGCGATCTTGTAAGCGATGATGCCCTCACGCACATCGGCGCGGTTGGGCAGGCCCAGGTGCTCCTTGGGCGTGACATAGCACAGCATGGCCGTGCCGAACCAGCCGATCATGGCGGCGCCAATGGCGGAAGTGATGTGGTCGTAACCGGGCGCAATGTCCGTGGTCAGAGGACCCAGGGTATAGAATGGCGCCTCAT
>JAYUHG010000147.1:0-4738 GCA_043767195.1 Gammaproteobacteria bacterium
GACAAAAAGCGTCCTTTATTGCAGACCGATGACCGTTTGGCTCGCATCAAAGAGTTGATGGCCCAGCGCGGCCCCTTATACGAGGAAGTGGCTGACTACAGCGTGGATACCGGCTTGGGTTCCGTGACACACTCCGTTGAACTGATATGCAAGCAGATGAAGTTGCCATGAAGGAAGTAACAGTCAATTTAGGCCCTCGCAGCTACCCGATTTTGATCGGCCCGGGGCTTTTGCATGAGTCTGGTGTTGTGGCGAATTGGCTTCCGGGCAAACAGGCGCTGGTAGTGACGAATACCACCATCGCGCCTCTGTATCTGTCCCGTGTTCAGGCGGGTCTGTCCGGGTACGACACGCATTCGCTGGTTCTTCCCGATGGTGAACAATTCAAGACTCTGGCGCTGATGAATCAGATCGTAACTGAGTTGCTGCGTCTTCGGTTCAGTCGGGATGCATGCATTATCGCCCTGGGTGGCGGCGTCATTGGCGATGTGGCCGGGTTCGCCGCCGCCTGTTATCAGCGCGGCATAGCCTTTATTCAGATACCGACCACATTGCTGGCCCAGGTGGACTCCGCCGTGGGCGGCAAGACCGCCGTCAACCATGAACTGGGCAAGAACATGATTGGCGCATTTCACCAGCCGCGGGCGGTGATCTCCGATACGGAAGTTCTGAAAACATTGCCGCGGCGGGAGTTGTGCGCCGGCTTGGCGGAGGTGATCAAGTACGGATTGATCCGGGATGCGGAGTTTTTCCAGTGGTTGGAACAGAATCTGGATCTGTTATTGGCACTGGAGGCGGATGCCCTGGAATACGCTATTCAGCGATCCTGCGCCATCAAGGCGCGGATCGTCGCCGAAGACGAGACGGAAACCGGAGTGCGGGCGCTATTGAACTTTGGTCATACCTTCGGCCATGCCATGGAAACCGCGCTGGGATACCGGGTCTGGCTGCATGGTGAAGCAGTGGCGGCTGGTATGGCCGTCGCCGCGGATCTGTCCGCGCGGCTGGGAAGAATTGATGCTAACGCCGTGGAGCGTATTAATAAACTTCTACTGCATTCTGGTCTGCCAACGAGTCTGGTACCGGGATTGAGCGCGCAACGCATCCGGGACCTGATGGGCGTGGACAAGAAATCAAAGTCCGGGCGCTTGCGGCTGATACTGCTGGATGGCATAGGTAGCGCCAGCATTGCCCAGGATGTGGATGAAGGTCTGCTGTTGAGGGCGCTGAACGCCCATACCCAGGCGTCTCCATGACGGCATTGCAACAGTACGCGGCCCAGCCCGGCACATCCCGGGGTCGGAAACACGCCGAGTCGGAGGCGGAATTTCGTAACGCCTACCAGCGCGACCGTGATCGAGTAATCCACTCTTCCGCGTTCAGGCGCCTGGAGTACAAGACCCAGGTGTTCGTCAATCACGAAGGCGATATGTTCCGTACGCGCTTGACCCATTCCATTGAAGTAGCCCAGATCGGACGTACGGTGGCGCGTGCGCTCGGTTTGAACGAGGATCTGACCGAGGCCATTTGTCTGGCGCACGATTTGGGCCATACGCCGTTTGGTCATGCCGGGCAGGATGCCCTGGATCGTTGCATGCGTGAGTATGGTGGATTCGAGCATAATCTCCAATCGCTGCGTGTCGTGGATCTGCTGGAGGAACGCTACGCCGCTTTTTCTGGATTAAATCTTACCTTCGAGACCCGTGAGGGGATCTTGAAACATTGTTCGCGGGCGCAGGCCGGACTGTTGGGAGATGTGGGGCAACGATTCCTGGACGGAAGTCAGCCTGGGCTGGAGGCGCAGGTGGCCAATATCGCTGATGAAATCGCCTACAACAATCATGATGTGGATGATGGGTTGCGCGCCGGACTGATTACCGTGGAACAACTCAAGGAATGCACATTATTCGCGGATCAGTTGGCCGTAGTGCGGGAATTGTGGCCGCACTTGCCGGAGCGTCGTCATGTGCATGAACTGGTGCGGCGTATGATCAATCGCGTGGTCTCTGATTTGGTGGATACCAGTCGCGCCCGGATCGCGGAACTGAATCCCGCCAACATTGACGCGGTGCGTGCCGCGGACCGCGCGCTGGTTACCCTCAGCGACGAATTGCGCGGCCAGCATCTGGAATTGAAACGGTTCCTGAACCGAAATTTGTACAAGCACTATCGCGTGCAACGCATGTCGTACAAGGCGGAGCGCATTGTGACTACATTATTTTCCATCTTTATGGATAGTGAATTGCTGTTACCCCATGATGTGCAGGAGCGCATAGGCCGGTTGGACGCCGGCGAACGGCCCGCCGGGCGGGCGCGATTGATTGCCGACTATATTGCCGGGATGACGGATCGTTACGCCATCACCGAATATCAGCGCCTCACCGATCCCAATCAGACATCCTGAATTGACTTCCCGAACCTCTGTGATGCAGCACAGATTTTTGCGCGCCTTGCGGCGCCAACCCGTGGACGCGACGCCGATCTGGGTCATGCGTCAGGCCGGGCGCTACCTGCCGGAATACCGCGCCACACGCCAGCAGGCCGGCAACTTCCTGACACTGTGCAAGACCCCGGATCTTGCCTGCGAAGTTACATTGCAGCCATTGCGCCGTTTCGATCTGGATGCGGCCATTCTGTTTTCCGACATCCTCACGATCCCTGACGCCATGGGTCTCGGCCTGTCAATTGTGGAGAATGAAGGTCCGCGTTTTGAACGCAGCATTCGCACTGCCGCCGATCTGAATCGCCTCGGTGATCCGGATCCGGAAGTCGAATTGCGCTATGTCATGGATGCCATGCGCCTGGTCCGGCGGGAATTGGATAATCGTGTCCCGCTGATCGGGTTTGCCGGCAGCCCGTGGACATTGGCCACTTATATGGTGGAGGGCGCGCCCAGCAAGGAGTTCATACAAATCAAGAGCATGCTGTATTGCGATCCCGGGTTGTTGCACGCTCTGTTACGCAAGCTCACACAGAGTGTTGCTCGTTACCTGCAGGCGCAGGCAGGCGCAGGCGCCCAGGCATTAATGATCTTTGATACCTGGGGCGGCATCCTGACGCCATTGGGCTATCGGGAATTTTCCCTGGCTTACATGACGGAGATTATCGCGACTCTGCGCCAGGCACGGGTGGATGCGCCCATCATCGTTTTCACCAAAGGCAGCGGTGCCTGGTTGGAAGATATCGCCGGCAGTGGTTGTGATGGAGTGGGGATTGACTGGATGACGGATCTGCATGACGCCCGGCAACGGGTCGGTACACGGGTGGCGTTACAAGGTAACCTGGATCCCGCGGTATTAGCAGCCACACCGGAAGTGGTACGGCGCGAAGCCGCAGCGGTGCTGGCACGCTATGGATCCGGCCCAGGGCATATTTTCAATTTGGGCCACGGCATTCAGCCCCATGCGGATCCGGAGAACATGAGGGTGCTGGTGGATTCAGTGCACGAACTAAGTCGTGCGTATCACAGGTGATTTCCGCCTGCGTACACCAAGCAGCACCACTCCTATCGCGCCAAGCACCACCGGCCAGTTTCCGAGGCGTCCATAGGGCGTCAGGCCGGTGATCAGCGTTACGTTTCCAGTGAGAACGAACGGTTGAAACTGCGGCGCTTGGGCCTGGACCTTGCCGTCATGATCGATTATCGCGCTGATGCCTGAATTCGTACCGCGCAGCAGGTAGCGACCGGTTTCCTTGGCCCGCATGCGTGCCATTTGCAGATGTTGATGTGGCGCCGCCGAGTCCCCGAACCAGCCATCGTTGCTTACATTAATGAGCAGCTCCGCCTCCGGCAGCGCCTCAATGATCTCCTCCCCAAATGTATCTTCGTAGCAGATTGAAACTCCTGCCAGAGCATGCTGACCGCGCAACAGCGGTTGTTTGCGCTGTCCGGCGCTGAAGTTGGACATGGGAATATTCAACAACTCCGCAAACCCGCGCAATATGCCTGCGAGCGGGGTAAATTCTCCGAATGGCACCAAGTGGCGTTTTTCATAGGACTGGGGATTGGCACCCAGGAGTAACAGGCTGTTGAAATATTGTTGCCCGTCGGCACTGGTAGTGGGAAGTCCCGCGTAAAAATCACTGCTGCCGCGCAGCGCCTCTGCGGTTAACTGCCGCAACAAATCCGGAACCTGGGATGAAAACGCTGGAATCGCAGTCTCCGGCCAGACAATGATGTTCCGACCCCAATACGGCGCTGTCAGGCTGACATAGGTCTGTATGGAATCGTGCAGAAATTCCGGGCGCCATTTGACCTCGATGGGCACGGCACCTTGTACCAGTGCCACGCTGCGTTCCGCACCGGTGTTGAGGTTCCAGCGGGTCTGATCCGCAAGCCAGCCACCCGTGATCAATACCAGCAGGCAACCGCTGGCGATCAGTCTGTCGCGCCGCCCGGGGCGAATTAGCGTCAATGCCGCACCCGCGCTCAGTGCCACGGCCCAGCTAACGCCAAATACTCCGAGTAGTGGCGCCAGCCCGCCGAACGGGGTGTCAATCTGGCTGTAGCCCAGGTGCAACCAGGGGAAACCGGTGAACAACCAGGTGCGCAGCCATTCGGTCAGCACCCAGACCGCAGGCAGAATAAGTAATTGGTCCAGGGCGTGACCGGAATCCGCGAGGCGTCGCGCACCATAACCCGCCAGGGCGGGAAACAGCGCCAGATAAGCTATGAGCAGAAACGTAATCCCAAGCGCGGGAATAAGACCCAGCCCGCCGAAGAGATCAATGCTGATGC
>JAYUHG010000148.1:0-4695 GCA_043767195.1 Gammaproteobacteria bacterium
ACCCGCGGTACCCGTGTCATCATCCGCGAATGATTCACGCCGCTACCAGCGGTTGGCCGGCGCTGTGGAAGGAAACTGCCGGTATCACCCTCTTGGTTCTGATCCCCGCGCTGTACGCCACGGCTCAGACCCCGGATACGGTTCAGATTTATACGCGCGCCACGCACAAGCCGGTGCAGGAAGTCATGGAGGATGTGGAGTTCGCCATTAGTGAGCGCAATTTTCGCGTTACCAGCCAGTTGCATGTGGGCCATGGAATTCGCGAACGTGATAAAATTGCGTTCCCGGATTACGAAGTGATCCTGTTTTGTAATCTGGGGCTGGCGCGCAAGATGCTGGAACTGGACCCGGGCTACATTAATTACTGCCCGGGGCGAATTACGGTACGCGGCGCCGGAGACACCACCCATATCGCCGCCCCGTTGCTGCCGGAACATCCGGCACAGGATGCCGAACTGGCCACACTGGTGCGTGACACCAACGCGCAATTGCGGGCGATCGTTGATTTCGGAACTGAGAACTGGGACAGACGCAAGCCATGAACCAAACTCGCTTTAAATACGAATATAACTGGAGCGGTTTGCCATGCTGAGTACTGGTTCAGCGGGACTGGTTGTGGCATACGTTTTTGTCGCGCTGCTGTTGCTCGGCCTCAATCTTTATTCTCGCTGGCACCGGGTGGTGAAGGCGGCGGTCACCCTTGCCACTGTGGCATTCTGCCTGCTCACCTGGCTCTCAATTCCGGAGCTTTTGGGCTGGCCCGTGGCCGAGAGCCCCCCGCAAAAGTTCCGGCTGCATGCGGCCCACATCCAGCAACCTGATAAGGTTTCCAAACACAAAGGTACAATTAATTTGTGGCTCACGGATGTGCGTAACTTGGCGCAGGGCGGGGTACCGCGGGCATATGCGCTGCCCTATTCCGCGCCGCTGCATGAAATAGTTCTGAACGCCATGGGAAAAATGGTCAAGGGTGTGCCGCAGATGGGTGAATTCAAGGTTTCCGGTGGATCCAAGATCAGCGGCCTGGATGACCCAGCCCACGCCGCGCAAACATCCGCCCCGATTGCCTTCTACGATATTCCCGACCCATTGTTCCCGGACAAATAGGAGCAACCGGTGCGAACCATACTGACCCTGATGCTGCTGGCGCTGCTCCCCGACGCAGCCGCCTGGGATGCCGTCGTTGGCGATGTGGTGCTGCGCTGTGAGCAACCAGATCTGCAACGTCTGAATTGTGATTACCGCAGTTTGACCGGGACAAATGCGAACCTGAGTTTGCACACCGGCACGGGAAGCGCCCCACCCAGGGAACATCACCCATTTCCCTGGCCGCAGGCCAGGACTGCCGTTTTGTTTCTTGTCGATACCAGCGATCCCGGCCGCGGTGCTGTAATCGAGCAGAATATCCAGCAAGTGGCGGCGCTCGCCCGGGCCGCGCGGCCCCATCATAAACTCGGTCTGGCGCGCTTTGACAAAGACCTGGAGGTCCTGGCTCCAATAGGGAGTTCCGCGGAAATGATCACCGCCGCTGCGCAAAAATTGCGCGCCAGCGGCATGACTACAGAGCTGTACCGTAATCTGCAACGGGCGGTGGAATTACTGAAGGCCACGGAGGCAGACCGGCGTTTTGTCGTGGTGTTCTCCGATGGGCAGGCGGAGGATGCGGCTTATTACCACGCGGATGTGGTGAACGCCGCCAGTCGTGGCGAAATCAGCATCATGAGCCTGGGCTTCCCACGTTCCGTGGCGCGTTCCGTGGCATTACAGACCCTGCGCCGGCTCAGTGATGAGACCGGTGGCCTGTATCTGGAGGCGAATGTTCACGGCACCCTGGCGGATGGCTTTGACCGGCAGATACTGGCCAGTACCGACAGCGGCGCGCGCGTTGCTTTTACACTGCCTGGCCCCGGCCCAGGTGAGCAGGCACCGGTTGCCGTAGTTTCCGTCCAATCCGGAACCCGCGAGTCCCGCGTGGAAATACCCATACGGCTGCCCGCACCGCCCAAGATTTCCGCTCCGGCAATTAGCCCTGCCCAGTCGGCGCCGATGGCCGGTACGACACCGGTGCAGGTGCCAATGGGAAAGAACAACCCCTGGCTCTGGTATCTGCTCCCTGTCGCTCTGACGATACTGATCGTGCTGGCTCTGGCCACGCTCTACTTGTTGTTCCGTCAGCCCGCCAAGGCATTGGCCACCGCCCACGCCGTGCAACCGATGCCAAAGCCGTTTGCCTATTTAATCTCACAGACATCACAACCAAAACGCTTTCCCATTCTTGGCCCCATCTGGCGTATCGGGCGCAGCCGGGAAAACGAACTGGTACTGGACGACATTTCCATCTCCCGGCGTCATGCGGAAATACAGCGTGGACCGGAGGGTACATTCACAATTCTGGATCGGGGCGCGCGCAACGGCATTTGCGTCAACGGACAACCGGTACAGAAACGTACGCTCCGTGAAGGCGACATGATCGAAATTGGCGACATGGTGCTGCGCTTTACCGAAACCGGCGCCGACGAACAGCTGCAGGAACAAACCGCCATACAGAGCACACGCCAGCCCCGCACCGGATAAATTCGCATCCGCGGAGTTGTTCTGAAATTACTTAGACATACTTAAGCCGCGTTATCGCGCCAGATAATCTCCCAACCTGGTTCAGATGCCGCCGCCGCCACACCGGCGTCCAACCACAGATCGGCTACGGCCACGAGATGATCCCCGAGGAACAACAACGGCAAGCGGGCACGCATCCAGGGCGGAATGTTTGCCTGTTGCAGGAGTTTCTTCAACAACCGGTGATGCCGATCACCCATAGGCAGGATTGCCTCGCCCCCGCTGCGGAAACGAACCTCCACCAGGTCATCGCTCAAAGCGGAGCGGCGCATACCGGCGCCAACCACCGCTCGCGCCTGCAATTGACCATGGACAAGTTGGCAAGGTTCACGCAGACACCAGGGCACTTGCTCACGCGCGTCCCGGGCCGGCAACGGCGGCCCGGCCCAAAGTTCATCGGCAAAGCGCCGCACCTCCGCCCCCGGCCAGGTCACTTTCGGCGCCGAGTCCGGTCGCGACTCCAGCAATTGCAGGCGCATCTCCTGGACATGAACATGCGCCGGCGCTGGCAAGGACAACGACGCCAGCCAGTGGCGCAGAACATTTGCCTGGCGCGGCCAGGATAACCGGCCCAGTTCAACAAGACGTAACCGTTGCGGTGACGCGCCGCGACACGCGGCCAGATCCAGTTCCGCCACTTCCCGTAACACCGTGCTTGCCTCCGCCTGCAGTTCCGCCGCCCGGCTCAAGGTCGCGCCGACCCCAGACCAACGGGATTGCAGCGCCGGCAGCAATTCAGCGCGCACGAAATTACGATCAAACCCGGTATCGGCATTGGTGTGGTCCTCGACCCAAGGCAGATTGTGCTCAGAGGCATAGCGCTTGATCTCGCTTCTGGACCAACCCAGCAGTGGCCGGCCATGGGCGCCGGCACCGAATGTCCGCCACGCGGGCATCCCGGCCAGCCCAGCCGGACCGGCGCCACGGAAAAGCTGCAATAGCATTGTTTCCATCTGATCATCCTGGTGATGGGCGGTGACTAGCAGTTCACCAAGCGCCAGATTATTCTCCAGGGAGGCATAGCGCAATTGCCGCGCCCAGTCTTCCGGGCTGCGGCCCGGGATCGGGCGGGCGTCCACATTGAACGATTCATAACCCATACCCCATTGTTCACAAACCGCGCGGCAATGGCTGTCCCAGCTCTGGCTCTGGCCATGCAAATTGTGGTTGACGTGGAATGCAGACAGCGGACCGGGCAATTGGGAACGCAAGCCGGCCAATAAATGCAGCAACACCGTTGAATCAACACCACCGCTGAATGCCACGCGCATGGCCGTGGCAGGCTGCCAGGAGCGGATCAATTGCAGTAATGTTTTGCCGCTGGGGTCATACATTGACTTCTGGGCCGGATCCTTTACTGAAAGAAGCCAAAGGAGCACAGACGAGTTTGCCGTTGCGCCAGCAGCGTAACCTCATCCAGGCGCTGTAACTCCTGCAATTGCGCGCGGATTTCCGCGGCCACGGCACCGGCCGCTTGTTCCGGATCCCGATGTGCGCCGCCCACCGGCTCCTTGATTTTTCGATCCGCCACACCCAACTCCATCAGACGCTCAGTGGTGATGCCCATGGCGTCGGCGGCCTCCGCCGCCTTCTTGGAGCTCTTCCACAGGATGGACGCGCAACCCTCCGGAGAGATGACTGAATAAGTGCTGTATTCCAGCATCAGCACCCGATCCGCAACGCCGATGGCCAGCGCGCCACCAGACCCGCCCTCCCCTATTACCGTGGCAATGATGGGTACACGAAGCTGGGACATGGCCTCGAGGTTACGGGCGATGGCCTCGCTCTGACCGCGCTCTTCCGCATCAATGCCGGGATAAGCGCCGGGGGTATCAATAAATGTCAGCAGCGGCATGTGAAAGCGCTCGGCCAGTTGCATCACCCTGAGTGCCTTGCGATAACCTTCGGGTCGCGGCATACCATAGTTCCGGTACAGCCGGTCCTTAACATCACGGCCTTTCTGGTGGCCGATAATCGCCACCGGCGCCTGATCAAACCGTCCGATGCCGGAAACAATGGCGGGGTCATCGGCAAAGCAGCGATCACCATGCAGTTCTTCAAACTCCGTAAACAGGCGCGCGA
>JAYUHG010000149.1:0-1951 GCA_043767195.1 Gammaproteobacteria bacterium
GTGCCAGGCCGGACTCCGGCTTTCGTCTCATCATCGGGCGTTTTCAGGCCAACTATCATCTGCTGCTGCAAGTCAGCAATAAGCACAGCGTCTGGCAGCGCGCCGATGAACCGGATGCGCTGGATAACGATCATGTAGTGCTGGTGCTGGGGGATAATTACGGTAATCCCGTGCGTTACTATTTCTCGCCCGCGGGTCCCGGCACACTGCGCCCATTCATCTATCATTTCACCGAGGACGAATTCCGCTTCCAGCATCGCGCTACCGAATACATCACCAATATTCGCGGTAACGTGCAGCAGACCGCCGCAGGATTCAATTTGGAGATAACGCTGCCGGTGAGCATGGTGCATGAGCGCTTGGGCGTGGAGTGGGTGGATGTGGAAGACGAAACCACGCAGCGCGCGCAAGGGGTTGTGTCAACCGCCGGAGTCAAGGCTCTGGAACGCCCAGGGCAATTGGTGCAAGCCTCTTCCCAGTTGGTTCAGGTAATTGAGCGCTTTGCCAACGTACCCGGGCGGCGTGTCTGGGTTTTGGATGAACGCGGTCGGGTCCTGGCCAGCGCCGGCGGCCTGGAAAAACCCAAGGTGGGTAAACAACCGGGTCTGCTATATCGCTGGATGTTGCCGTCCATTCCAGAATCCTTTGCGGATGATCTGGCTGGTTCTTCCAGATTGCAGGGCGCCGAGGTGGAGCGTGCCATGGCCGGCGAAGTGGCGACCCGTTGGCGCAGTTCCCCCGACGGCCTGGCGATCATCGTATCGGCGGCGGCTCCGGTATTGAACGCCAATGCGGTGCAGGGTGTGGTCGTGGTGGAGGAGACTACCGGCAGCATCCAGGTCTTGCAGCGCGAGGCGATGATTTCCCTGTTCAACAAAACACTGCTGGTATTTCTGGTGCTCACGGCGCTGGTACTGGCATTTGCCACGCGCTTGTCCATGCGTTTGCGCAGCCTCAGTGATGCCGCGGAGGCGGCCATTGACGCCCATGGTCGTGTTATCGGAGGTTTTACGCCGTCGGTGGCCGGCGATGAAATCGGCGAGCTGTCGCGTACCTTTGAGGCATTGTTGACGCGCTTGCAGGAATATCACCATTACCTGGAGAGTCTGGCCAGTCGCTTATCCCATGAGTTGCGTACGCCCATCGCAGTGGTGCGCTCGTCGCTGGAGCATGTGGCCGTGGCCGGCAGCCGGGCCGAGCAGGAACCCTATCTGCAACGTGCCCGCGAGGGTGTGGAACGATTGACGATATTGGTCACGCGCCTGTCGGAGGCCGCGCGGTTGGACCTGGCATTACAGCAGGCACAGGTACAGACATTGGAAGTAAAAGAATTTGTCGGGCGGTGCGTGGCGGGCTATGGCATGGCTTTTGGAAATGTGGAATTTCAGGACCACACTGGCCCCGAACCTATTCTTCACGCCATCGCACCCGACCTGTTTGAGCAGATGCTTGACAAGCTGATTGCCAACGCTGCCGACTTCCGGTCACCGGAGACGGCAATAGTTGTTGGGCTGACATCCGATCCGGTGGCGTGGACTTTGACAGTCGCCAATCAGGGGCCGGCATTGCCGGACACCATGCCCGGGCAGTTGTTTAACTCCATGGTTTCCGTGCGCCATGGAAGTAGTACGCGCGAGCCGCACCTTGGCCTGGGGCTCTATATCGTGCGGCTTATTGCCGAGTTTCATCATGCCCAGGCGGCAGCGGCCAACCTGCCGGATTTGGCTGGTGTCAGCTTTTCCCTTACTTTTACCCGGAATCCAGCCGTGGAAATTCCAGTCCGCCCCATTGCTTGAAATCCCAGGAGACCTGACGCGAATTCCCCTGTTGTATGCATATCATTTTGATTTGGAAAGGGTTTGCCGGGCCATAGGAATGCGGTAGCATGTTGTTTCGAGCGCCAAGGGCGCTGTCAATTTAACTCCACGGCAACGCCAATGGCAGACGACAA
>JAYUHG010000150.1:0-4668 GCA_043767195.1 Gammaproteobacteria bacterium
CATATGCGCCCGGTGAACTCCGGGAAGTTGTTGGTGGAATGCAGCGTGGTCAGCGCGCCATGCCAGTCTTGGGCGTACACCAGGTCATTGAAATCCGGAATGATGTTATTGACTGGGCAACCGCTCATGCAAAACGGAACGCCGCAGTCCATGCAACGCGCGCCCTGAATCCGCGCTTCATCGTCATTGACGTGCTGGATGAACTCGCGGAAGTGCCTGCGCCGCTGCTCGGGGGCCTCGTGCGGCTCCTCGATGCGGGGGTATTCCATGAAGCCGGTAATCTTTCCCATTCTCAACCCTTAGTTGGTTCCTGAAACTCGTGAAGCTTATCTCGTAAAAGAACGTATCTCGTATCTCGTGAAGCGTATCTCGTGGAACAAAAAGCGGTTTGATCAGTCTCTAATCACGCTTCACGCTTCACGCCGCATCCCTACCCTGCGCCGCCGTCAACTCCCCCAGCGCCCTTCGATATTCCTTTGGAAACACCTTCACGAAGCGACTGCGGTATTCGTTCCACGCCGCCAGTATCTGCTGCGCCCGCTTACTGCCGGTGTACTGTGCGTGCCGTTCCAGTAGGCGCCGCACGATGGCTTCATCGGCTTCACCGTGATGCCAAAATTCCCGCGCCAGCTTTGCCTGCTGCTCCTGCTCCGGCAATAGCGGCTCCAGATCCACCATGGCCGTGTTTGCCCGTGACGCGAACTGGCTTTCTTCATCCAACACATAGGCGATGCCACCGGACATGCCGGCGGCGAAGTTGCGACCGGTTTCGCCCAGCACGACCACGGTACCGCCGGTCATGTACTCGCAACCGTGATCACCGACACCTTCGACGACGGCTAGAGCGCCGGAGTTGCGCACCGCAAAGCGCTCGCCGGCGACACCGCGGAAATAGGCCTCGCCGGCAATGGCGCCATACAGCACTACGTTGCCGGTTATGATGTTCTCGCCCGGGTCGCCGCGGAACTTGGGTGAGGGTTGTACGCTGATGCGCCCACCGGACAAACCTTTGCCGCAGTAGTCATTGGTATCGCCAACCAGATCCAGGGTGATGCCCCGGGCCAGAAACGCGCCGAAGCTCTGCCCGGCGGAACCGGCCAGGCGCACATGAATGGTGTCGTCGTTCAGGCCCTCATGGCCGTAGCGTTTCGCCACATGCCAGGACAACATCGTGCCCACGGTGCGATTCACATTGCGGATGGGCATCTCAATGGTGACTTTTTCGCGCCGCTCCAGCGCCGGCTGCGCCAGTTCTATCAGCCGGTTATCCAGCGCTCGCTCCAGCCCGTGCTCCTGCTGCGTGGAGTGAAACCGGGCTACTTCCGCCGGCATCCGGGGCGTGTAAAAGACGCGCGAGAAATCCAGCTTCTTTGCCTTCCAGTGCTCAATGCCGCGACGGGTATCGAGCAGTTCCACACGCCCGATCAGATCATTGAACTTGCGAATACCCAGCTTCGCCATCAACTCGCGCACCTCTTCCGCCACGAAGAAGAAATAATTCACCACATGCTCGGGCTTGCCGGTGAATTTCCGCCGCAGCACCGGGTCCTGGGTGGCGACGCCCACCGGGCAGGTATTCAGATGACACTTGCGCATCATGATGCAACCTTCCACCACCAACGGCGCGGTGGCGAAGCCGAACTCATCGGCGCCCAACAGAGCCCCGACGACGACGTCACGCCCGGTCTTCATCTGGCCGTCCACCTGCACGGCTATGCGGCCGCGCAACCGGTTCAACACCAGCGTCTGCTGGGTCTCGGCCAGCCCCAATTCCCACGGCGAACCCGCATGCTTGATGGATGACCAGGGCGAGGCGCCGGTGCCGCCATCATGGCCGGCAATGGTGACGTGATCGGATTTGGCCTTGGCCACGCCGGCGGCAATGGTGCCAACGCCGGTCTCCGAGACCAGCTTCACGCTCACCGCGGCCTTGGGATTGGAATTCTTCAAGTCGTGAATGAGTTGCGCCAAATCCTCGATGGAATAAATGTCGTGGTGGGGCGGCGGGCTGATCAACTCCACCCCCGGAGTGGCATAACGCAACTCGGCGATGTATTCGGAGACCTTCTTTCCGGGTAACTGTCCGCCCTCCCCCGGCTTGGCGCCCTGGGCGACCTTGATCTGCAACATCTCGGCGGAGGCCAGGTATTCGGCGGTAACGCCGAAACGACCCGAGGCCACCTGTTTGATTTTGGATTTCAGAGAGTCCCCGACTCGCAGCGGAATATCCACTTCCACGCGCTCCGCCCCAAAGCGGCTCTTGAATGTTTCGCCGGCAACGATGGGCGCATAGCGACGGCGATCCTCGCCACCTTCACCGGTGTTGCTGCGCCCGCCGATGCGATTCATAGCCACCGCCAGCGTGGTGTGCGCCTCGGTGGAAATGGAACCCAGAGACATGGCGCCGGTGGAGAAGCGCTTCACGATGTCGGTTGCTGACTCAACTTCCTCAATGGGCACGGATTTGCCGGCGTCAAAGCGGAATTCAAACAGGCCACGCAGAGTCATCAGCCGCTCTGACTGATCATTTATGATCTGGGCATACTCCTTATATGTACTGTAGGAATTGCCCTGGGTGGCATGTTGCAGCTTGGCAATGGCGTCCGGCGTCCACATGTGTTCCTCGCCGCGTACCCGATAGTGATACTCGCCGCCGGCATCCAGGGCCGTAGCCAACACCGGGTCATCACTATAGGCAGCGCGATGCACACGGATGGCCTCCTCCGCTATTTCAAAAATGCCCAGCCCTTCCACGGTGGACGTGGTGCCAGTGAAATATCTATCCACCACAGCCCTGGACAAACCTACTGCCTCGAAGATCTGCGCGCCGGTGTAGGCCATGTAAGTGGAGATGCCCATCTTGGACATGACCTTCTTCAGGCCCTTGCCGATGGCCTTGATGTAATTCTTGCCGGCCTTGGTGGCGTCGTAGCCACCGGTCTGACCGTGAGCGGCGAGATCGGCAATGGTCTCCAGGGCCAGATACGGATGCACGGCCTCGGCGCCATAGGCGCCCAACAACGCGAAATGATGCACCTCGCGCGCGGAACCGGTCTCTACCACCAGACCAGTGGAGGTGCGCAGGCCTTTGCCCACCAGGTGTTGGTGAATGGCGGACAACGTCAGCAACACCGGGATGGCCACGTTATCGCGATCCGCCTTGCGGTCGGAAATGATCAGAATGCCGCAGCCAGACTTGGCCGCATCCGCCGCCTGCGCGCACAACGATGCCAGCCCGGCCTCAACGGCGGCCTTGCCCCAGACCACGGGATAAGTGGAGTCCAGTTCATAAGATCGGAACTTGCCCTCGGTCCAGCGCTCGATATGGCGAATGGTCTCCATCTGATCGAAATCCAGCACCGGTTGCGACACTTCCAGGCGCAGCGGCGGATTCATTTCATCAATACCGAGCAGATTGGGGCGCGGGCCGATGAACGACACCAGCGACATGACCAGTTCCTCGCGGATGGGGTCAATGGCCGGATTGGTTACCTGGGCGAACAATTGCTTGAAGTAGTGGTAAATGGTTTTGTCTTTGTTCGACAGGATTGCCAGCGGCGAATCATTGCCCATGGAACCGATGGGCTCTTCGCCATTGCAGGCCATGGGCGCCAGCAACATCTTCACGTCTTCCTGGGTGTAGACGAATGCCTGCTGGCGATCCAGCAACGACTCGGTGGTGGCGGGGGAGCGTTCACGCTCACCGTGCAAGTCGTCGAGACGCACGGTGATGCGCTCCACCCACTCCTGATAGGGGCGCGTGGCGATAAACGAATCCTTCAACTCCTTGTCATCAATGATGCGGCCTTTTTCCAGGTCCACCAGCAACATGCGACCGGGCTGTAAACGCCATTTCTTGACGATCTTTTCTTCCGGGATGGGCAACACGCCCACTTCGGAGGCCATGATCACCAGATCATCATCAGTGATGATGTAACGCGAAGGACGCAGGCCATTGCGATCCAGCGTGGCGCCGATGCGATTGCCGTCGGTGAAGGCCATGGACGCCGGACCATCCCAGGGTTCCATCATGGCCGCGTAATAGGCATAGAACGCGCGCCGCGCCGGCTCCATGGTGGTGTGCGCTTCCCAGGCTTCCGGGATCATCAGCATCATGGCCTGGGCGATGGGGTAGCCGGCCATGACCAAAAGTTCCAGCGCGTTATCGAACGATGCCGAGTCCGACTGGCCGTCGTAAATCAGCGGCCAGATCTTGTCCAGGTCTTCACCCAGAATGGGACTTGAGATGGCCCGCTGCCGGGCGCGGATCCAGTTCACATTGCCACGCAGGGTATTGATCTCGCCGTTGTGGGCGATCATGCGATAGGGATGGGACAACTCCCAGGTGGGGAAGGTATTGGTGGAAAAGCGTTGATGCACCAGGGCCAGCGCCGATTCAAAGCGCGCATCCTGCAGGTCGCGGTAATAGGCGCCCACCTGATTGGCCAGCAACATGCCCTTGTAGCAGATGGTGCGCACGGACATGGACGGCACGTAATACTCTTTGCCGTGTTCCAGGCGTAACGCCTGGATCGCATGGCCGGAAGACTTACGGATGATATAGAGCTTGCGCTCCAGGGCATCGGCCACCGTGACGCCCTTGCCACGACCGATGAACACCTGCTGGATCACGGGTTCGGAATTTTTCGCCGGCTCCGCCAGATCGCT
>JAYUHG010000151.1:0-4660 GCA_043767195.1 Gammaproteobacteria bacterium
TCCGGGCTGTGGCCGTTCTCCACCCTGGGCTGGCCGGACAAAACCCCGGAGTTGCGCGCGTTTTATCCCGGCGAAGTACTGGTCACAGGTTTCGACATCATCTTTTTCTGGGTGGCGCGCATGATCATGCTGGGCATGAAATTCATGGGCGATGTGCCATTCCGAGAGGTGTATATCCACGGTCTGGTGCGGGACGGCGAAGGCCGCAAGATGTCCAAATCCAAGGGCAATATTCTCGACCCCCTGGACCTCATTGACGGCATTGATCTGGACAGTCTGATCAAGAAGCGCAGCGTCGGCCTGATGAAACCCCAGGATGCGGCCAAGATCGAAAAGGCTACGCGCAAGGAATTCCCCGAAGGCATCGCCGCCTACGGTACCGATGCGCTGCGCATGACATTTGCGTCGCTGGCGTCCCCGGGCCGCAATATAAATTTCGACGTGGGCCGCATCGGTGGCCATCGCAACTTCTGCAACAAACTCTGGAATGCGGCGCGCTATGTAATGATGAATGTGGAAACCGCGGTGACGCCAAAGGACCTGCGCCTGACCAGCGCGGACCGCTGGATCACCTCACGGCTGCATCACACCATTGCCGCGGTCACGGACGGCATAAACAACTATCGCTTTGATCTGGCCGCCCAGGCCATCCACCAGTTCACCTGGGATGAATATTGCGACTGGTATCTGGAGCTGTCCAAACCGGTGCTGACCGACGCGGATGCTGACCCGGCGTTACAGCGCGGTACCCGCTACACATTGGTATCGGTGCTGGAGACCCTGTTGCGGCTGGCGCATCCGCTGTTGCCGTTCATCACCGAAGAAATCTGGCAGCGCATCGCGCCCCTGTGTGATCGGGCCGGCCCGACCATCATGCAGGCACCGTTTCCGCTGGCGAAAGACCTGGCGGCGGATGTGGCCGCCGAACAGGAGATTGAATGGCTCAAGGCCTTCATCCTGGGGGTACGGCGCATTCGCGGCGAAATGAACATCTCTCCGGGCAAGCCTCTGGTGGTGCTGGTGCGCGGTGGCAATCCCCAGGAATTAGCCTGGCTGGACACCAACCGGGATTACATCAGCACCCTGGCCCGACTGGAAAAAATTGCCACGGTGGGCGCGGAGGCACCGGATGCCGCCACCTCCCTGGCCGGGGACATGACCCTGCTGATCCCCCTTGCCGACCTCATTGATCCGCGCGCGGAACAGGAACGTCTGGCCAAGGAACTGGCGGCACGGGAGGCCGAGGCCGGACGCATCAGCGCCAAACTGGGTAACGCCCAGTTCGTGGAACGGGCGCCCGCCGAAGTGGTCGAAAAGGAACGTCAGCGCCATGATGAGTTGCAACAGATGCTGACCACGTTACGGACGCAATTGGCGCAGATCGAGGCTTTGCTGGCCAAACGCCCGACATGATCGGAAACTGGCCCCATGTTTGAACGCATTCGAGAAGATATCGCCGTGGTGTTTGAGCGCGACCCCGCCGCCAGATCCACACTGGAGGTCATGTTCGCCTATCCCGGGCTGCATGCCCTGTGGCTACACCGGATAAATCACTGGTTCTGGACCCACGGGTTATTTCTGCTGGCCCGCTTCAGCTCCCATGTGACGCGCTTTCTCACCGGCATTGAGATCCACCCGGGCGCGCGCATTGGGCCACGCTTCTTTATTGACCATGGCATGGGTGTGGTCATCGGCGAAACCACGGAGATCGGCGCCGACTGCTCCATCTATCACGGCGTCACTTTGGGCGGCACCACCTGGAACAAGGGCAAACGTCATCCGACCCTGGAGCCGGGGGTCATTATTGGCGCCGGCGCGAAAGTGCTGGGGCCGATCACCCTGGGCGCTGGCGCCCGCATCGGATCCAATGCGGTGGTGGTCAGGGATGTACCGCCGGGCTCCACGGTGGTGGGTGTGCCCGGGCATGTGATTGCGAAAAAAGGCGATGATGATAAAGAAGCCCAGCGCGAGGCCATGGCCAGCAAGATCAAATTCGAGGCCTATGCGGAACGCAAGGACATGCCCGACCCGATCCAGAATGCTTTCGATTCCATGCTGGACCACATGCATGAGGTGGAAACCCGGCTGGAATCCCTGCAACAACGACTCGCTGCCTTGGAATCAGGCGACCACCCTCCGGAAAGCAAGTAATTGAGTCACCCTGGCCGCTCCGGACATCCTGTCCTCACGCGGCATACCCCACATCCCTGTGGGTAGCTTTCGCCGAGGTGACGTGAAGAGTGATGTAAGTGTGTGCTCACAGTAACAATTACCGCTGCTACAACTCGTTTATAATAGTTGAGTATATTAGTCAACAGAATACTTGACTAAATTAGTAGGCCATGTGACAGTGCCGCCCCTTCTGCTCTTGCAGGACGGGAGTTTCTGCCATGCGACTGACTACCAAAGGACGTTACGCCGTTACCGCCATATTGGACCTGGCGCTACATCACGCCCAGGGCCCCATTAATCTGGCGGACATTTCACAACGCCAGGGCATTTCCCTCTCCTACCTGGAACAACTGTTTGCCCGTCTGCGGCGTCAGGGTCTGGTGGCCAGCGCCCGGGGTCCTGGTGGCGGTTACATATTGGGCCGCGAGGCCGAGCAAATCTCCGTGTCCCAAGTCATAGATGCCGTGGATGAAAGCGTGGATGCCACCCGCTGCGGCGGCCAGGAAAACTGCCAGGGTCAGGAACGTTGCCTGACCCATGATCTGTGGGAAGAACTGAGCCATCAGATCACCCATTTTCTTGACGGCATCACCCTCGGTGATCTGATCCAGCGCAGCAGCGTGCGCCAGGTATCCCAACGCCAGGAAGGCGTCGTCGTGCAATTGCATTTGTAATGAGGACCGCCACCATGAATGAACAAACCATTGCCCTGACCGAACGCGCCGCGGCTCATGTGCGCAAATTTCTGGCGCGTCACGACGGCAGCGTCGGCCTGCGCCTGG
This sequence comes from Gammaproteobacteria bacterium, assembly GCA_043767195.1. Classification (GTDB taxonomy): domain Bacteria; phylum Pseudomonadota; class Gammaproteobacteria; order Eutrophobiales; family Eutrophobiaceae; genus 2-02-FULL-61-13. The sequence goes on from JAYUHG010000151.1 coordinate 2,955, forward strand.
CCGTCAAGCCCACCGGCTGCTCGGGGTACAAATATGTGGTCGCCCCGGCGGATCAAATCGGGGAGGCGGATCAGCGCTTTGAATCCAATGGCGTACAACTGGTGGTCAGCAATGACGACCTGAAATATCTGGCCGGCATGGAAGTGGACTTTGTCCGCGAAGGTTTGAACGAAGGCTTTCGTTTCAATAACCCCAATGTGCAGGATGCCTGCGGCTGCGGCGAAAGCGTCAACTTCGTCAATGCCGAAACCAGGACGCACTAAACGCCGCCATGTCCCAGCCCAACCGCGAAGTCGAGCAACTGGTCCAGCGCGAGTACCAGCATGGCTTCGTCACGGACATTGAAACCGACACGGTGCCCCCCGGGCTGAACGAAGACACCATTCGTATTATTTCGGCGAAGAAAAATGAGCCGGAGTGGCTGCTGGCCTGGCGTCTGGAAGCGTTTCGCACCTGGCAGAAAATGCGCGAACCGAAATGGGCCCAGGTGCGTCACCAGCCCATTAACTATCAGGACATCTCTTATTACTCCGCGCCCAAGCTGGGCAACGACGGACCCAAGAGTCTGGACGAAGTGGATCCGAAATTACTGGAGACCTACGCCAAACTGGGCATTCCGCTGCATGAACAGAAAATGCTGGCCGGCGTGGCCGTGGACGCGGTGTTTGACAGCGTGTCCGTGGCCACCACATTCAAGGGCAAGCTGGCGGAAGCCGGCGTGATCTTCTGCTCCTTCTCCGAGGCGGTGCATAACCACCCGGAACTGGTGCGCAAATATCTCGGCTCCGTGGTGCCCGTGGGCGATAACTTTTATGCCGCGCTGAATTCCGCAGTGTTCACCGACGGCTCGTTCTGCTTCATTCCGAAGCACACCCGTTGCCCCATGGAGCTGTCCACTTATTTCCGCATCAATGCCGCCAAGACCGGTCAGTTCGAACGCACATTGATCATCGCGGAGGAAGGCAGCCATGTGAGTTATCTGGAAGGCTGCACCGCGCCCATGCGCGACGAGAATCAATTACATGCCGCGGTGGTGGAACTGGTGGCTCTGGAAGGCGCCACCATCAAATATTCCACGGTACAGAACTGGTATCCCGGCGACGCGAACGGCGTCGGCGGCATTTACAACTTCGTCACCAAGCGCGGCGACTGCCGCGGCGCCAATTCGCGCATCTCCTGGACCCAGGTGGAAACCGGTTCCGCCATCACCTGGAAATACCCCAGTTGCATCCTGCGCGGAGAAAACTCCGTGGGAGAGTTCTACTCCGTGGCCGTGACCAACAATTATCAGCAGGCCGACACCGGCACGAAAATGATCCACATCGGCCGCAACACCCGCAGCACCATCGTCTCCAAAGGCATCTCCGCCGGCCACGGCCAGAATGCCTATCGTGGTCTGGTGCGCATCGCCAGGTCCGCCGCCAACGCCCGCAACTATACCCAATGCGATTCCCTGCTACTGGGCGACAAATGTGGCGCCCACACCTTCCCCTATGTGGAAACAAAAAATTCCAGCGCCATAGTCGAGCACGAAGCAACCACATCCCGCATCGGCGACGACCAGTTGTTCTACTGCCGCCAGCGCGGAATCTCCCAGGAGGATGCCGTGAACATGATCGTCAATGGATTCTGCAAGGAAGTGTTCAGGGAGTTGCCGATGGAGTTTGCTGTGGAGGCGCAGAAACTTCTCGGAGTCACATTGGAAG
>JAYUHG010000152.1:0-4651 GCA_043767195.1 Gammaproteobacteria bacterium
AACGCCGCTCCTGCGCATCCTGCGCCCGCGGCGTACCGTACGTCCATGTACATAAAAAGAAAACCCGCCTTGCGGCGGGTTTCTTGGAACAACTGCAACGTTCCTGATTACATCATGTCCATGCCACCGCCCGGAGGCATGTGGGCATGGGACTCTTCCTTCTTCGGCAACTCGGCCACCATGACCTCGGTGGTGAGCAGCAGGCCGGCGATGGAGGCCGCATTCTGCAGCGCAAACCGCGTCACCTTGGTCGGGTCCAGAATACCCATCTTGATCATGTCGCCAAATTCGCCGGTGGCGGCGTTATAGCCATAATTGGCCTCGCCATCGGAAACCTGGTTCAGGATCACGGACGGCTCTTCGCCGCAGTTGGCCACAATCTGGCGCAACGGCTCTTCCAGGGCACGACGTAGAATTGCTATACCCACCCTCTGGTCATCGTTCTTGCCCTTGACGCGATCCACGGCCTTGCGCACACGCAACAGCGCGACACCGCCGCCCGGCACCACGCCTTCCTCCACCGCTGCACGGGTTGAGTGCAGGGCGTCTTCGACGCGGGCCTTCTTTTCCTTCATTTCTATCTCCGTCGCCGCACCGACCTTGATGACGGCGACGCCGCCAGCCAGTTTCGCCACGCGCTCTTGCAGCTTCTCCTTGTCATAGTCCGAGGTGGATTCCTCGATCTGCGCGCGGATCTGCTTCACGCGGCCTTCGATGTCCATCTTCTTGCCGGCGCCATCAATGATGGTGGTGTTCTCTTTTGTGATCTGCACTTTCTTGGCGCGGCCCAGATCATCCAGCTTTGCCTTTTCCAGTGACAGACCGACTTCCTCGGCAATCACCGTACCGCCGGTGAGAACCGCGATGTCTTCCAGCATGGCCTTGCGGCGATCACCAAAGCCCGGGGCCTTGACTGCGCACACCTTGACGATGCCACGCATGTTGTTAACCACCAGTGTCGCCAACGCCTCGCCTTCCACGTCCTCAGCGACGATCAAGAGCGCCTTGCCGGACTTGGCAACGCTTTCCAGCACCGGGAGCAATTCCCGCACGTTGGAGATCTTCTTGTCGTACAACAGGATGTAGGGGCTTTCCAGTTCGACGCTCATGGTCTCCTGGCTGTTGATGAAGTATGGGGACAGATAGCCGCGGTCAAACTGCATGCCCTCGACCACTTCCAGTTCCATATCCAGTGTGGAGCCTTCTTCCACGGTGATGACGCCTTCCTTGCCGACCTTGCCCATGGCTTCGGCAATCTTGTTGCCGATGGACTCATCCAGATTGGCGGAAATCGTGCCGACCTGGGCGATGGACTTGTTGTCTACGCACGGCTTGGACAATTTCGCCAGTTCTTCCACCGCGGCAATCACCGCGGCATCAATGCCACGCTTGACGTCCATGGGGTTGTGACCGGCGGCCACCGTTTTCAGCCCTTCACGCACAATCGCCTGAGCCAGTACCGTGGCAGTGGTGGTGCCGTCACCGGCCACATCGGAAGTCTTGGAAGCCACTTCCTTCACCATCTGCGCGCCCATGTTTTCGAACTTGTCCAGCAGTTCGATTTCCTTGGCCACGGATACGCCGTCCTTGGTGATGGTCGGAGCGCCATAGCTCTTCTCCAGCACCACATTGCGGCCGCGCGGGCCGAGGGTCTGCTTTACCGCGTTCGCCAGGATATTGACGCCTTTGGCCATACGCAGCCGGGCATCGTCACCAAATTTGACTTCTTTCGCTGTCATGTTCGTTCTCCTAGAAATGCCTTACTCGATCACGCCCATGATGTCGTCCTCGCGCATAACGAGATATTCGACACCATCAACCTTGACCTCATTACCTGAATACTTGCCGAACAGGATCCGGTCACCCTTCTTCACATCCAGGGTGCGAATCTCGCCGTTCTCCAAGACCTTGCCATTACCCACGGCAATAACCTCGCCCTGGGCCGGCTTTTCGCTGGCGGTATCGGGAATCACAATCCCACCCGGGGACAGTTTTTCCTCTTCCAGCCGCTTGACAATAACCCGGTCATGCAACGGGCGAATCTTGAGCTTTTTCATAATTCCATAACCTCCTAACGAAATAACCTATTGATTTTTAACGACTTCACTGGAATTGTTAGCACTCCTATGAAGTGAGTGCTAAAAGTATAGGGGAACAGGGGGGATGTCAATAGTTAGATGGGCCGGCAGGGGAAAATTCGAGATGGCGACGTGTTTTTCGTATCTCGTATCTCGTAGCTCCAAGGCCAAGGCGTTGGGTTCTTACGAGATACGAAATACGAGATACGTTTTGTTACGTCCCCGCCGCTTCGCGCTGATAAAACTCCATCAATATGCTCGCCACCTCCGGTCGGGCAAACTCCGCCGGCAACGGTTGACCGGCGGCGAGCAGCTCACGCACCTTGGTGCCGGATAACTGCACAAAATCATCCGCGGAATGATCCGGGGCATCGCGCATCATGACCACGCGACCGAGCTTGTGTGAGAACGCGGTATTGTCGGCCTTGAATATTTCTATGCGCAGGGCGTCTTTCGGCACCTGGGAGTCAAAGATGGTCTGGGCATCGAAGGGGCCGTAGTAACTGCCCACACCGGCATGATCGCGACCCACAATCAGGTGCGAACAACCGGCATTCTGGCGGAACACCGCATGCAACACGGCTTCGCGCGGGCCGGCATACAGCATGTCGAAACCATAGCCGGTGACCATCACTGTATTGCGTGGGAAATAGACCTCCACCATTTTGCGAATGGCGGCATCGCGCACATCCGCCGGGATGTCACCGGCCTTGAGCTTGCCCAGCAACATATGGATCAAGACACCATCGGCGTTCACGGCTTCCTGCGCCATTTTGCACAACTCTTCGTGGGCGCGATGCATGGGATTGCGGGTCTGAAATGCCACCACTTTCTTCCAGCCGGCGTCAGCGATGGCTTTGCGGATCTGTGGCGCGGTGCGGAAGGTATCCGGGAATTCCTGTTCGAAGTAACTGTAGTTCAGCACTTGAATCGGTCCGGAAATCACCTGCCGGCCAAGGGCTGCAAAGGTCTCCACGCCAGGATGTTTTGGGTCCAGGGTGCCGAACACCTTCTCCGTGATCAGCTTTAGCTCGTCATCGGAAAGGGTTTCAACGGTCTCCACATCCTGCACCGCCAGCACGGGATTGCCATCCACATTTGGGTCGCGTAGGGCAATACGCCTGGCGGAACCAATCGTTTCACGGGTGAGGTTCAGACACGGCACCGGCCAGAACAGACCGTCCACAGTGCGCATGTTGCGGGCCACGCTGAGGGCATCCGCCTTATTCATGTATCCGGGCAGGGGCGAGAAGTATCCGGCGCCCAACATCACTGCATTCGCGGCAGCGGCGGAGTTCACCTGCAGCGACGGCAGTTTTTCCGCCTCCTTGGCCAAGGCGCTGCGTTTTGCCGCATCGGCGACATACAAGGGCATAAGTTCCGCATTACCGTGGGGCTGGGTCATGACTTAATTTCTCCGCGATTTTTCAATTGGCTGGCAAAAAAAGAGGGCACACAATAACGGTCTGCCACGCGATTTCAAAGTATTTGGCGCCCGGACCGGTGGCCATAGCCGGGATACCCGTATTAACATGGCTTCACCACCATTCATGGAGTGCCAACATGCCAGCCAAAACCGTTCAGCCCGCCGACCCGGCCAAAAAAACTTCTCCGATTTCCGTCCCCACCGGTGATGAAGCCACGGTGCAGATGACTGCGGAAAACGAGTTCTGCTATTGGAACGGCGACAAATACAAGCAGGGCGAAATGATCAGCGCCAGCGGCAAGACATACTGCTGCAATTTCGGCAGTTGGATGGAAATGTAGGGCCGGTCTATTTACCGAATTGAAAGCGGAACCCGGCATCGTCGCGGATCAGATCCCCGGCGCGCAGTCTGAACACCCCCTCAGCCAGATCCTGCAAGTAGCAGGTCAATGTGTGGTGAATGGTAGGAAAGGCCAGTTCCTGCCACGGCACTGCGTCCGGGTCGAATAGCTCCACCTGGGTGGATTCAGAGCCTGGTGAGAAATTCAGATCCAGTAACGGTGCGCGATACATCATGTACACCTGATCCGCATGGGGCAGTGACATAAGCGTATAAAGCTCGGGTTCGCCAACGCGGGCATTGGCCTCTTCCAATGTTTCTCTGACCGCCGCCTGCGCGGTGGTTTCTCCCAATTCCATGAATCCCGCCGGCAATGTCCAGCGTCCTGAACGCGGTTCAATGGCGCGGCGGCAGAGCAGAATCTTTCCTTCCCATTCGGGGATGCATCCGGCCACCACGCGCGGATTCTGGTAATGAATGGCGCGGCAGGTGCGGCATACATGGCGCAAGCGATTGTCATCCGCCGGCACCTCGAGCACGATGGGGCCGCCACATTCGGCGCAATATTTCATTTGTCTGCCGCCCTGGCATCCCCGCCCAACACTGATTCGAGCATTGGCCAGACGCGATCCACAATCAGGGGTTGCGCCGCCGCGGTGGGATGGATGCCATCTGCTTGCATCAACTCAGGGTTCAAAGCGATGTCCTCCAGAATGAACAGCCCCAGCAATGCGCCATGGTCCGCGGCCAGATCACGGTAGATCTGCTCAAAACCCTGGGTGTAGGCCGGTCCATAGTTGGGCGGCA
>JAYUHG010000153.1:0-4643 GCA_043767195.1 Gammaproteobacteria bacterium
GCCAAGATCCTCCTGGATAATGGGATGACCAAGTTCGGGTACGCCGTTATTGGCCAGGAAGATGCGGGCGGTCTCCGGGAATTTTTGCAGCGTCTTCAGGCGCCAGCCGGCCATATCTTTGTAGCCCTGGGTGACCGGGAATCCCTCTCGCGCCAGCCGCACCGCCGGTTCCAGACTCTTGCTCAGGGGCAAGCGACCATATTTTTCCGCCACATGGGCCAGGCCCGCCACCAACCCGGGAATACCGGCCGCCAGCGGCCCTTCCAGTGACGCGCCCTCGAGAACATTCCCTTTATCATCCAGATACATGCTCTTGTAAGCCGAGCCCGGCGCCTTCTCCCGGCCATCCACCATGACTTGTTTGCCATCACTGGCGCGATGCAGCAACCAAAAGCCACCGCCACCGATACCGGAACTGTAGGGCTCCACCACCGCCAATGCAGCACTGACCGTCACCGCGGCATCAAAGGCGTTGCCGCCATTTTTCAAAGTTTCAAGACCGGCGCGGGTGGCCAACGGGTGGGCGGTGGCAATGGCAGCGCCCGGTGGCACATCCGCCGCGGACAATACCGGTACATAGAGCAGCAAGACCGTCAGTAGCCCGGCAAGAATATTTGTGCCCGCGCGGGAGCCGTGGACCGGATGGACTGTCATATCACGCACACCATGAAGGGAAGGATGAAATTCATTTTACCGCATTAGCGGCGCTCCACGGCGCCGAAACAGGTCAACTGCGCAGGCGTTGCGCCAGAGCCAATTGCACTTCCGGGTGTACGAACTTCGCCACATCACCGCCAAAGGTGGCGATCTCGCGCACCAGACTGGAAGAGATGTAACTCAGATGTTCCGCCGGTGTCAGGAATACGGTTTCCGCGGTGCTGTTCAGTTGCCGGTTCATACCCGCCATCTGAAACTCATAATCAAAATCCGACACTGCGCGCAGACCACGAATGATCACCTTGGCGCCCTGATCATGGGCAAAGTCAATCATCAGACCATCAAAGCTCGCCACTTCAGCGCCGGCAATTTCCGCCAGGGCGCGCCGCGCCATGGCCACACGCTCATCGGTGGTAAAGGCGGTCTTCTTGGCGGTACTGCGGGCCACAGCGACGATAACCCGATCAAATAATGTCATGGCGCGCGCCACAATATCGGTGTGGCCGTTGGTGATGGGATCAAATGTGCCTGGATAGATTGCCGTGACTTTCATGCCGGTCCCTTAGAATTTGCTGTCAACAACATAAATTGAACCTGCCCGGCGCGACTCTGCTTTTGCGCCTGGAATAGATCCCCCGGCGGCGCCCAACCGGGCGCGGACTCTACATAGACCAATCCGGCGGGGGCCAAGTTTCGCCCGTTTGCCAGAAGCACACAAGTCTCCGTGGCCAGATCCGAGTCAAAAGGCGGATCCACGAAGATTATGTCGAACTGACTGTTATTGCCCGACAGCCATTGCCTGATGTCGCCACAAACTATTTCGGCGTGGGTGGCGCCCAGTTTTTTTGCCTGAACGCGCAACTGATCGGCGCAGGCTCGATCCTTTTCCACCAGTACACATTGACTGGCGCCCCGGGACAGCGCCTCGAATCCCAGGACCCCGGTGCCGGCAAAACAGTCCAGACAGCGGGCGCCATCAATAATCGGCGCCAGCCAGTTGAACAGGGTTTCGCGCGCACGGTCCGGGGTCGGGCGCAGACCGGGTACCGGCAAAATTTCGATGCGCCGGCTGCGCCACTGGCCCGCGATAATGCGTACCTTTCCCGGCTGCGATGATCGTGACTTCAGGGCGTGACCCCTTCAGCCTTACCCTCCACCGGTCCCACCAGGACGGTGGCCATGCGTTCCACATCCAGACGCCGGGCAAAGGCATCACGGATCTGCGCCACGGTCACGGATTCAATACGACCGATGAACTGGTCCAGATAGTCCAGCGGCAACCCGTAGAAACCAATAACACCGGCATAAGCCAACAGTTTGCGGTTTCCATCTATGCGCAGCGGGAAACCACCGGTGAGATTCTGCTTCGCGGCGCGCAACTCCGCCTCGGTGGGGCCTTCTTTAATAAAGACATTCAATGTGGCGCGTAATACTTCCAGCGCCTGTTTGGTCTGGCCGGCCTCGGTCTGCAAACTGGCGGCGAAAGGTCCCGCCTCGCGCCGTGGAGAAAAATAGCTGGACGCCGAATAGGACAGTCCGTGCTTCTCCCGGATTTCCTTGAACATGCGCGTGACCAACCCGCCACCACCCAGAATGTGATTGCCCACCAGGAGCGGAAAGTAATCCGGATCGCCGTATTTCATACCGGGCTGACCCAGCACAATATGGGTCTGGGACGATGGGAAATTAATCCGCTGTTCACTGCCTTGTATCAGCGCCGGTACTGGCGGCACCGGTCCCGCCGCCGCGCCCGTCGGCAACTCCGCCACCACCCGCTCGGCTAATTGCTCCGCCTGGGCGCGAGTCAGATCGCCCACCAGGGCCAGCAGGGCATTGCCGCTGACATTAACGCGGCGTTGCCAGGTAATAAGATCATCCCGTGTAATCCCGGGCAAACTCGTTTCAGTGCCCTCTTCGGGACGCGCATAAGGATGCGCTGCGAATATGGCTGCCTTGAAAGCATCGTCCGCCAGCGCCGCCGGTGATTGCTTCTTCTGCTGAATGCCGATCAACAGCCGGTTACGCTGGCGATCAATGGCGTCCTGGGGGAAATCCGGTTGCAACATGACGCGGCGAAAATTCACCAGCGCGGGATCGAACTTGTCTGGCGCGACCAGTGAGCGCAGGTAAATGGAAGAGGAATCGCTGCTCACGTCAGTACCGAACACCGCGCCCAGACGCTCGAATTCATAACCGATGGCATCCGCATGCATGCCGGCAGCGCCCTCGTCGAGCAGACCGCTGGCCAGCATCGCCAACCCTTCTTTGCCCGCGGGATCCGTGCTGCTGCCACCGGCGAAGATTAGTTGCAGATCCAGAATGGGAATTTCATGGGCTTCCACAAACATAACCCGGACGCCATTACTGGTTTGCCAGGTCTGCATCACCGGAATGGCGTTTGCCGGTAATGGCGACAATGTCACCAATAGCACGACAGCAAAGATCGCCGTAAAAAGCAGACGGGTGTTTTGGAGTGGTGAGAACTTAGCGCACATGACCATGACCCTCCGTGGCTGGACGCGGTGGCGCGTTGGGATCCAATGGTTGCGGATCGAGCACTGCCACCGTCAACCCATCATCGTGAAAATATTTTCGCGCCACGGCCTGCACCTGCTCGGCGGTCACCGCCTGCACACCGGGAACATACTCATCCACGCGCTGCCAGCCCAGGCCGACACATTCAAATATGCCCAACACCATGGCTTGATAGAACAGAGAGTCCTTCTGGTAAACATCCTGGGATACAACTTGCGCCTTGACCCGATCCAGTTCTTTTGCATCCACCAGCTTCATTTTTAGATCTTCAATCTCGGCGCGCACGGCCCGTTCCAACGCCACCACATCGTGTCCCTGGGACGGTGTGCCTTCGATGGAGAACACACTGTCCAAACGCGCGGCGAATTGATAGTCCGTGCCAATGCCCGCAGCCACTTGCTGGCCGCGCACCAGCCGCGTGGCGAACCGTGCGCTGGATCCGCCGTCCAGTATCCCGGACAACACTTCCAGGGCATAAGGCTCCCAGGATTCCACACCGGTATCCGTGCGCAATGTGCTGGTCAACACCGGCGCCTTCCAGGCCATGATCAACAACGGGACTTCGGCGGGACGTTTCACCGTCGCGCGCTTGATACCTTGTTGCGGTACTTCCGGACGCAGTGCCGGCGTGTCGGTGTTCTCCGACCGCAGCGCGCCAAAATATTTTTTCGCCAGCCGATGCACCGCTTCAGGTTCGACATCCCCCGCCACCACGACGATGGCATTGTTGGGCGCGTACCAGCGCCGGTACCAGTCCTTGAGATCTCCCACCTGCATGGCCTCCAAATCCGCCATCCAGCCGACGACTGGCTGCCGGTAGGGACTGGATTGATAGGCCGTGGCCATGGCCACTTCGCCGGCATAGGACTCGGGCTCATCTTCAGTGCGCAGGCGCCGCTCTTCACGCACCACCTTGATCTCCTTGTCGAACTCCTTGTCCGGCAGGGTCAGATTGCGCATACGGTCCGCTTCCAGTTTGAAAGAAACTTCCAGCCGGGATTTTTCCAGGGTCTGAAAATAGGCGGTAAAGTCCGCGGCGGTAAAAGCGTTCTCATTGCCGCCGTTCTCGGCAATGATGCGCGAGAATTCCCCGGCGGGAAATTTGCGCGTGCCCTGGAACATCATATGTTCCAGAGCATGGGAGATGCCGGTGATACCGTCGTGCTCATAACTGCCGCCGACCTTGTACCAGACCTGAGTCACCACCACGGGTGCGCGGTGATCTTCCTTGACCAGCAACAGCAGACCATTATCCAGTTTGAATTCCTGTGTCGCCGCCGCCGGCAAGGTCAGGACCACCAGTAAAACAATGCAAAATTTGTTAAGCACCGCTGGACCTCCGGATTTGGGCTGCGCGACCCGGAGCCGGAAAGGCCACGGTCATAACAGTCCACCCATGTTAATGATAGGATTGAACCACTGCCAACTATCCCATATCAAGAGCGTGTCAG
>JAYUHG010000154.1:0-4620 GCA_043767195.1 Gammaproteobacteria bacterium
GGATTTGATCAACCCGATTGCGATGGAGGAGGGCTTGCGCTTCGCCATTCGTGAGGGCGGTCGTACTGTCGGTGCCGGTGTCGTGGCGAAGGTGATCAAATAACCATGGCAACGCAGCAGGTCATCCGTATCCGCCTCAAGGCGTTCGATCATCGTCTGATCGATCAGTCTACGCGCGAGATCGTGGAGACCGCCCGTCGTACCGGCGCCCAGGTCAAGGGTCCGATTCCGCTGCCCACCAAGAAGGAGCGCTACACAGTGCTGGCTTCTCCGCACGGTGACAAGGATGCACGCGATCAATACGAAATTCGGACGCACAAGCGCCTGCTGGACATCATCAATCCCACAGACAAGACCGTGGATGCGCTGATGAAGCTGGATCTGGCTGCTGGTGTGGACGTTCAGATAAAACTTAATTAAGAGTGGAAAGTGAAAAGTGAAAAGTGAAAAGAAAAACATAGGGCAAGAGTCATGCGATTTGGGAACGAGGTTTGTTCACCTTTTCACTTTTCACATTCCACTTTTTACTTTTTACAGATAAGCCAACATGGCACTCGGACTAGTGGGCAGGAAAAGAGGCATGACCCGGGTATTCACCGAGGGCGGCATTTCCGTGCCCGTGACTGTCATTGAAGTCACGCCGAATCGTGTGACCCAGCGTACCGGTGGTGAAGCGCAGGGCTATCAGGCTGTGCAAGTGGCCTGGGGTGGCAAGCGCCGCAGCCTGATTAACAAGCCGTTGGCAGGGATCTTGGCAGCTGCAGAAATAGAGACTGCTTCGGGATTGGCGGAGTTTCGTCTGGCGGCCGGTGAAGGCAAGGATCTGAAACCCGGTAGTGAAATCAAGGTGGACGTATTTGCCGTGGGTCAAAAGGTGGACGTTACCGCTACCACCATCGGGCGCGGTTTTGCCGGTGTCATACGGCGCCATAACTTTGGCGGCCATCGCGCTTCCCACGGCGCATCGCTGACCCATCGTACGCCAGGCTCCACCGGCCAGCGTCAGACCCCGGGCAAGGTTTTGAAAGGGCTGCGCATGCCTGGACATATGGGCAATGTGAGCCGGACCACGCAGAGTCTGGAACTGGTGCGTGTGGATGTGGAGCGCAATTTACTGCTGATCAAAGGAGCTGTTCCCGGCCCGAAGGGTGGCGTAGTAGTTGTGCGCCCGGCGAAGAAGAGCAAACGCGGCAAGAAGAACGGATAACAATAATGGAACTGACTCTACATAAGGTAGGCGCTGGCAAGGCCGGGAAGGTAACGGTGGCGGACGCCGTGTTTGGCCAGAAATATAACGAGGCGCTGATACATCAAGTGCTGGTGGCCTATATGGCCGCTGGTCGCGCCGGGACCAAGGCGCAAAAGACCCGCGCTGAAGTGCGCGGCGGTGGCAAGAAACCGTGGAAGCAGAAAGGCACCGGTCGTGCCCGTGTCGGTACCATTCGCAGCCCGCTCTGGCGCGGTGGCGGCGTGACATTCGCCGCCGAACCGCGGGATTTTTCCCAGAAGGTGAATCGCAAAATGTATCGCGGTGCGATCCGATCCATTTTGTCGGAGCTGGCCCGGCAGGAACGTCTTTGCTGCGTGGAGAAATTTGATTTCGAAACACCGAAGACCGCCAAGGCAAAAGAGTTTTTCAATTCCCTGGGTATGCAGAAGGTATTGATAATCACCGATGAAGTTACAGCCAATGCCCATCTGGCTACGCGCAATCTGCACGGCGTGAGCGTGATTGATACGAGCGAATTGAACCCGCATTCCCTGGTCTGGCACGAGAATGTAGTCATGACACGCGCCGCCATCAGCAAAGTTGAGGCTTGGCTGTCATGACCCCGAAACAAAGACTGATGACGATACTGCTGGAGCCACGGGTGACGGAAAAGAGCACGCGCCTGAGCGAATCCGGGCGCCAGTTTGCCTTCAAGGTGGCGCGTGCGGCATCCAAGCCACAGATCAAGAAGGCCGTGGAATTGATGTTTAACGTCAAGGTGGACAGCGTTCGCGTCACGAATGTGAAGGGCAAACGCAAGATGTTCAAAGCGAAGGAAGGGCGACGGGCAAACTGGAAGAAGGCCTACGTGAAACTCACGGAAGGTTCCAACATAGATTTCGCCGCCACTTGATGGAAGCGCAAGGAAAATAGCCATGCCATTAATCATCCCCAGACCAACATCTCCAGGCCGCCGCGGCGTAGTCAAGGTCTTCACGCCCGGACTGCACAAGGGTGAGCCGCATCTGCCGTTGGTGGAAAAGCGCGGCAACCGTTCCGGTCGCAACAATCAGGGTGAAATCACCACGCGCCACAAGGGTGGCGGCCATAAGCAGCGCTACCGGGTGGTGGATTTCAAGCGCGACAAGGACGGCATTCCGGCGCGCGTGGAACGAATTGAATACGATCCGAATCGCAGCGCCCATCTGGCGCTGATGTTGTATGCGGATGGCGAACGCCGCTACATCATTGCTCCCAGCGATGTGGCGCCCGGCGCCATGCTGGAGTCAGGACCGGGCGCGCCTATTGCTCCGGGTAATACGTTGCCGCTGCGGAATATTCCGCTGGGTTCCAGTGTGCATTGTGTCGAGCTGCAGCCCGGTCGTGGCGCCCAGATGGCGCGCAGCGCCGGTACCAGTGTGCAGTTGCTGGCCCGTGAAGGTGCCCATGCAACCTTGCGATTGCGTTCCGGCGAAGTACGCAAGGTGCCCCTGGATTGTCGCGCCACGATTGGTGCGGTCAGCAATCCGGAGCATTCTCTGGAAGAACTGGGCAAGGCCGGTGCCAAACGCTGGCGCGGTATTCGCCCCACGGTACGTGGTGTAGCCATGAATCCCGTGGACCATCCCCATGGTGGCGGCGAAGGCAAGACCTCAGGTGGGCGGCATCCGGTTACGCCCTGGGGGCAGCCGACCAAGGGTTACAAGACGCGCAAGAACAAGCGTACGTCCAACATGATTATCCGCAGACGCAAGGGCTGAGAGGATTAACTGATGCCGCGTTCAATACGAAAAGGCCCATTTGTCGATCACCATTTGATGGCGAAGGTGGCGGCGGCCAAGGCCAGCAACGACAAGCGCCCCATCAAGACCTGGTCGCGCCGTTCCATGGTGGTGCCGGATATGGTTGGGCTGACCATTGCGGTGCATAACGGCAAGGATCACATGCCAGTGTTCGTGTCGGAAAACATGGTTGGACACAAGCTCGGGGAGTTTGCCGCGACGCGTATTTTCCGCAGCCACTCCGCGGACAAGAAGACCGCCGAGACCCCGGCGCCACAGTAAGTAATTCAAAGAGAAACGCAATAACATGGCCACGTCAGCAAAATTGAAATTCGCGCATATTTCCGCGCAGAAGACCCGCCTCGTGGCGGATCAGATCCGTGGCTTGTCCGTGGATCGGGCACTGAACCTGCTGGGTTTCAGCAACAAGAAGGCCGCAGGTCTGATAAAAAAGGTACTCGAGTCCGCGGTAGCCAATGCTGAACATAACGATGGCGCGGACATTGATGAATTGAAAGTAGTGGAAGTGTTTGTGGATGAAGGCCCGACCATGAAGCGGGTTCGACCGCGAGCCCGCGGGCGCGCGGATCGCATTTCCAAGCGTACCAGCCACGTCACCATCAAAGTCGCAACACCAGGAGCGTGAGGAAATGGGGCAGAAAGTAAATCCCACCGGCTTTCGCCTGGGGATCATCAAGGACTGGACTTCGACCTGGTATGCAGGGACGAAGGATTACGCGCGCTACCTGCATCAGGATCTGGCGGTACGGGAATTCCTGCGCAAGAAACTGGCGAGCGCGTCGGTGAGCCGGATCCAGATTGCGCGTCCGGCGAACAATGCGAAGATCACCATTCATACCGCCCGGCCCGGCATTGTCATCGGCAAGAAGGGCGAAGATATTGAACGCTTGCGGGCCGAGATTTCCGCGATGCTGGGTGTACCGGCCATGGTCAGCGTCGAAGAGATCCGCAAGCCGGAACTGGATGCCTATCTGGTGGCCGAGAGCGTTGCGCAACAGATTGAGCGCCGCATCATGTTTCGCCGTGCCATGAAGCGCGCTGTAACCAACACCATGCGCCTGGGCGCCCAGGGCATAAAGATTTGTCTGGCCGGTCGGCTAAATGGTTCGGAAATTGCCCGCACCGAGTGGGTGCGCGAGGGCCGGGTGCCGTTGCATACGCTGCGCGCCGACATTGATTACGGCTTTGCGAAGGCATTGACCACCTACGGCATCATCGGTGTCAAGGTTTGGATATTCAAGGGTGAAGTCTTTGATATGAATGGCGCGAAGAGTGAAGAGGCGGCCGCAGCTGCCGCCGCAGGTGAAAGGTAAGCCTCATGCTACAGCCGAAAAAGACAAAATTCCGCAAACAGTTCAAGGGTCGCAATCATGGTTATGCGACCAGCGGCAATAAAGTGAGCTTCGGTGAATTCGGTCTGAAGGCCACGACGCGCGGACAAATCACCGCGCGCCAGATTGAGGCGGCGCGGCGCGCCATCAGCCGTGCCATGAAGCGCGGTGGCAAGGTCTGGATCCGCATGTTCCCGGACAAGCCCATCAGCAAGAAGCCCCTGGAAGTGCGTATGGGCGGGGGCAAAGGCAACGTGGAATATTGGACTGCGGTGAT
>JAYUHG010000155.1:0-4612 GCA_043767195.1 Gammaproteobacteria bacterium
GCCGCGGGCACAGGATGTGCAGGAGCGGCGCGTGGGAGGTACGGGTACAAGGATGTACCCGGTAGAGTCGAGCCGGGAGCGGAGACCGAGAGCAACGCCGGGAGCAGTTGCCGAGGGACCTTGCGGTTAAAGGTGGCTTTACACAGCAAGATTTCTCGCTCTGCTCGAAATGACAGCCGGTGCTGGAATGGCAATTTCAAACTGAGGCACTACCCGAGAATGTGGTGAATTTACATTGGAGGTACCATGCCAATTAGCGCAAAGCGGGTTACTTTTTCTCCCCTAATACCTGACGCGCAATCACCAGCTTCTGCACCTCGGAAGCCCCTTCGTAGATCCGGAGGGCGCGGATCTCCCGGTATAACTCTTCCACTTTTTCGCCACGGGTAACACCGCGGCCACCAAATAACTGCACGGCTTGATCAATGACTTCCTGGGCGGATTCCGTGGCAAACAACTTGGCCATTGCGGCTTCGCGGGTGACGCGATCCGCGACGCAATCCCGGGTCCAGGCAGCGCGATAGATCAACAACGCCGCCGCATCAATGGCCACGGCCATGTCAGCGATCTTGCCCTGGGTCATCTGCAAATCCGAAAGCGGGGCGCCGAACAACTGGCGTGTGGTGGTATGGCGCACGGTTTCGTCCATGGCCCGGCGCGCGAAACCCAAGGCCGCAGCGCCAACGGTGGAGCGAAATATGTCCAGGGTGGCCATGGCGATTTTGAAACCTGCCCCGGACTGTCCCAGTAATTGACTCCGGGGTACTCGGCAATCCGCAAAGCGTAATGTCGCCAACGGATGGGGGGCGATGACTTCGATGCGTTCCGCTATTGTGAGACCCGGCGTATCAGCATCAACAACCATGGCGCTCAGACCTTTCGCGCCCGGGGCTTCGCCGGTGCGGACGAAGAGCGTGTAGAAATTCGCGATGCCGCCATTGGAGATCCAGGTCTTCTCGCCATTGATAACGTAGTGATCACCATTCAGCGTTGCCGTGGTGGCCAATGCGGCGACGTCTGATCCGGCCACAGGTTCCGATAATGCGAATGCAGCGATTGCTTTGCCGCTCCGCACCGCCGGCAGATATTTTTGCTTGAGCGCCGGGGAGCCAAACAGGGCAATGGGGCCGCTGCCGAGGCCCTGCATGGCAAAGGCAAAATCCGCCAGGCCGCAATGCCGCGCCAGGGTCTCGCGGATCAGGCACAAGGTGCGCACATCCAAAGGATGGGTGCCGGTGGCGTCGGGGCTGGGCGCGCTGTGCTTCAGCCAGCCGCCTTCAGCCAGGGCCGCCACCAGTTTGCGGCAGGCCTGATCCACATCAGTGTGATCCACATGAGACAGGTGTTGGCTGGCCCAAATCTCAATATCTTGAGCCAGCCGCCGATGCTCGTCGCCGAAGAACGGCCACTGCAGAAAACTCTGGTCAGACATTAATCACCCTTGAAGACCGGTTTCTGTTTCGCCACGAATGCCTCGTAGGCACGGGTAAAGTCCGCGGTCTGCATACAGATGGCCTGCGCTTGCGCCTCGGACTCCAATGCCTGTTCCAGAGTCATGTTCCACTCCTGCCGCAACATGGTCTTGGTGATGCCATGGGCGAAGGTGGGGCCAGAGGCGAGATCAGCGGCCATTTTCTTTGCGGCACCCAGGATTTCCTCGGCTGGGCAGATGCGATTGAAGAAACCCCAGCGTTCGCCTTCATCCGCGGTCATGTTGCGTCCGGTGTAAAGCAATTCCGCCGCGTGGCCCTGGCCAATAATGCGTGGCAACATGACGCAGGCGCCCATATCGCAACCGGCCAGACCGACACGGGTAAATAGAAACGCAACTTTCGCAGCGGGTGTGCCGTAACGCAGATCACTGGCCATGGCCATAATGGCGCCGGCGCCGACACAGATCCCATCCACGGCGGCAATCACCGGCTGTGGACACTGGATCATGGCCTTCACCAGATCGCCAGTCATGCGCGTGAATTCCAGCAGACCTTTCATGTCCTTCTTCGTCAACGGACCGATGATCTCGTGGACATCGCCACCGGAACAAAAATTGCCGCCGGCGCCGGTAATCACCACGGCCTTTACCGCATCCACATAGGGCAGGGCGCGGAAGGTATCGCGCAATTCGGCATAAGACTCAAACGTCAGCGGATTCTTACGGTCAGGACGATTCAGCGTAATGGTGGCGACGCCATCGCTGAACTGCCAAATAAAATGCGCCGGGGAAAATTTGTTTGGATTCACGCTGCGGGTTTCTCCCAAGGTTTGGATTTCAGAAATTCATGGGCGCGATTCAGCAGGCCGGCCAATTGCGCAACTTCCTCCGCGCCCAGCTCGGAAAACATGCCAGCCACCCACTGTTCATGTTGTGAGGCCATTGCCTGAAACCGCTCCAGACCCAGGGGCGTAAGCGAGATCAGATTTACCCGCCGATCCGATTCGGAGGCTTGCCGATGCACCAGGCCATCCCGCACCAGACGGTCCACCACGCCGGTGACATTGCCGTTGGAAACCATCAGCCGCTTGGACAGGTCGGTCATGGTCAACGGCTGGCCCAGATATTCCAATTCCGCCAGTACATCGAACTGGGGCAGGGTCACATTGAAATGATCCCGCAATGAAGCGCGCAGGCGGTTCTCGATGATGTTTTCACAGGCCAGCAATCGCAGCCACAGGCGCAAAGATTGCTTCCCGGAAAGTGCCGGTGTTGTTTGCATGGTCACGGCTGTGTCGGCGGCGCGTTGCATTACATCACCTCACCGCCGGCTATGGCGATGGACTGCCCGGTGATGGACTCACTGCCCGGCAGACATAACCAGGCCACCGTAGTCGCCACTTCCGCCGGCTCAATGAATCTCTGCTGCGGATTCGCGGCTTGTAATTGTTTTTCGGCAGCGGCGCGATTCATGCCGGTCTTGTCCATGATCTTGGCCAGGGCTCCATCCAGTAATTCCGTGTTGGTATAGCCCGGGCACACGGCATTCACTGTGATCCCGGTGCGCGCGGTTTCAAGCGCCAGGGCACGGGTCAATCCCACAACGCCATGCTTGGCGGCGCAATAGCCGGTGACGTAGGGATAGCCCTTCAGACCGGCGGTGCTGGATACATTAATGATCCGGCCCCACTTCTGGGCGCGCATATCAGGCAATACCGCGCGGCTGCACAGAAACACGCTGGTCAGATTTACATCCAACATGCCCTGCCAGTTTTTGAGAGACATACGCTCCAATAGAGCACTGTCTGCTGCTCCGGCGTTGTTGATCAATATGCCGATGGGTCCAAACTTCTCTCGGGCTTTGGCAAAGGCCTCGGTCACAGCGGTTTCCTGGGTCACGTTCACGGCAACGGCCTCGGCCTGACGGAGGCCTGCACACTTTTTCTCCAAGGGGGTCAGTTGTCGCCCCATCAAGGTCAATCGGGCACCCAGGGTATCCAGGTGTTCGGCGATTGCCGCCCCGATACCGCGGGCGCCACCGGTCACCACAACGTGGATGTCGCGAATTCCCTGCTGAATTCCACTTTCGTGGGTGTCCCGTATTAATGCTTTTGATTTAATAGTCATTAAATATCAATTAGTTATTGGTTATACTTAACTTAGGTTGTGCTTATGTTTCTACACACACCATGGCATATTTCCACACAACTTAAAATATTTAAACAGAAAATAAATCCCTTTAGAATGACCGACCTACTGCATAGATAAGGAGTTTGACCATGGCAGCTACCCCCCAGCCGCAAAGCCAATCCAGCCCCGGCAAGGTGGAGGGCGTGTTTGACTGGGAGGATCCTCTGCACCTGTCCCAGCAATTGACTGAGGACGAGCGTCAGATCCGGGACGCCGCCCGGGACTATTGTCAGGACCGCTTGTTATCCCGAGTCACCGAGGCCCACCGTCATGAAAAGTTTGATCGAGAGATCATGACCGAGATGGGGGAGTTGGGACTGCTGGGCGCCACATTACCGGCGGAGTATGGCGGCGCCGGTGTCAACTACGTGAGTTATGGGCTCATCGCCCGGGAAGTGGAGCGGGTGGACTCCGGCTATCGCTCGGCTATGAGTGTGCAATCCAGTCTGGTGATGTATCCCATCTATGCCTATGGCACCGAAGCACAGAAGAAAAAGTACCTGCCCAAGCTGGCCAGTGGTGAATGGGTGGGTTGCTTTGGTCTGACCGAGCCCGATCACGGTTCCGATCCCGGCGGCATGAAAACCCGCGCCAAGAAAGTCGCCGGTGGTTACAAGCTCACCGGCAACAAAATGTGGATCACCAATTCCCCCATCTCCGATGTATTTGTGATCTGGGGCAAGGATGACACCGACACCATTCGCGGGTTTGTGCTGGACAAGGGCATGAAGGGCCTGTCGGCGCCCAAGATCGAAGGCAAGTTTTCCCTGCGCGCCTCCGTCACCGGCGAAATCGTCATGGATGAAGTAATTGTGCCTGACGAAAATGTGTTCCCGGAAGTGCGCGGCCTGAAGGGACCATTCGGTTGTCTGAACCGCGCCCGCTACGGTATCGCCTGGGGCGTCATGGGCTCCGCCGAATTCTGCTGGCATGCGGCGCGGAAATACACCCTGGAGCGCAAGCAGTTCGGGCGACCCCTGGCGGCGAATC
>JAYUHG010000156.1:0-4587 GCA_043767195.1 Gammaproteobacteria bacterium
GCGCCGTCCGGCGCGGGCCGACAGGAACATGGCGATGACCGCCAGCAGACTCCAGAATATTGACAACGATGCCTGTACCAGCACCGAGCTCATCATGGCGCTGAAGTAAAACGGTACGTCGGCATAATGGTGCAGGGTGCGCAACAAGACACCGTTCAAGGCGATAAATGTGGTGCCACCGACTACGGCCAAAGCGCCCGGGATCGTCGGCAGCGTTACCGCGGGAATTTCCAGCCGGCGCACATTGACATACCACATGACCATGGACAGCAGCGCGCCGGCTTGGGCCAGATCCAGGGGATTCAGCAAGGGAATATAGGGCAGGGGCGCGGGATCGCCGTTGCTGCTGAAATTGACGTACACGATCCAACCCAGCAGAAACAGCACCACCGGCAGTGAGCCTGCATAAAGATATGCGGCGCGGTGCGTCCCCACCGGCCAGCCCAGACGATCCGCCTGGGAGGCAAACACAGCGATCACTGTGCCCGGCACCACGGCCCAGGCAATCAGCGACCACACTGGCTGCCCGACCACGTAATGATTTATCTGCCAGCCCAACTCCCACGACGTCACCACCACGAATAGCCAGAAGCCAATGGTATGGGACCAGCGCATCCCGTCGCCCGGACGATCTTCATGGCGATACAGCACCAGCAGATGCGCGGTGAAAGCGGCAATCCACCCCATCCAACTGCCATATTGAAATGGGTGAGTGACGTCGTTCCCTACGGCCATGAGTGTAGCCATGCCGATCATCAGCGGCAGGATGGCGAGTCCGGCAAGGCGCGCCATGTTCCATTCCAGTCGTTGCCACAGGCCGGTAAAGGCGATGCAGGAGCCGGCGAAGAATAGTAACTCCACATTCCAGTCCGGCCCCTCCAGTACATGGTGTTCGATCTCCGTGATGCCGCCGCCGAACCACCACAGGGCTCCCCAGATAAACAACAACTTGGCCAGCGCCAATTCAACTTTTGAAACATGATCCCTGGATTGTTCCAGATACCAGGCACAGAACAGTCCGGCAACGCTGACCATAAAGCAGCCGATGTAGAAACTGTTGAGTATGGGCGTTCCGCCAGTGGGTGAATTCAGATCGGCGAGGAAGGCGATGCCGGCGGCCAGTTGCAACAACAACCCCAGCGCCCGCGGCAGCCAGCGTCCTTGTCGCACACCAACCCAAAGTGCCGCCGCGCCTTCCACTGCCCAGGTGGCTGAGGTCAATCGTCCATCGAATGCCAGCGGCACGGCCAACGTGGCGAAGCCCACACCCAGGGCCAGGAAGGTTTCCACCAGCAGCCGCAGTGTGCCGCCCTTGCGACTCCAGAGCACAGTTGCCAGTACCAGGTAGATCGTTGCCACGCCGAGCGCGCTCCAGGCCGCGCCATATTCCATGTGTCGCACCAGCGCGGATTGCAATCCGAATGCGATCAGCGGGGTGCCGAAGACAATGGTGCCATCCACATAATGGGCCAACTGTGGCGCTCGGCGCAGGGCGAACAGAATGGCAATGGTGACGTAGTAAATGAAAAACAGGATCAGAAAGGGTTCGGTGGTGGAGAAGAATTCAGGCTGGTAATACTTTTGTCCCCAGACCAGTCCGATCATGAAAGTGAAAACAAACCCCACCAGGTTGAGTACTCGCCAGGCCTTGAAGTAGGCCACCAGCAAAATGCCGGCGTTCAACACCGCATAAAAGCTGAACAGGCTGACATGGTTGCCGCTGCCGGTGGACACCAGGATCGGCGCCAGAAAACCGCCCACGGCACCGGTGACGGCCAGGGCGGGCGCATTTTGCAAAATAGCCAGCAGCGCCGCGAGTATTGCGATGCAAGTCAACAACGCAAAGGCAAATTCCATCGGCACCAGATCATACAAACGCATAGCTGCGAAAATGGTGAGATAAAGCACACCAATGCCGGCGCCCTGCAACATCAATGCATAGCCCTCGCGTTTTTCCCGCAGCCGCCAGCCGAGGATTAACAGCACGATGCCGCCGGCCACCACGCAGGCCAGGCGCAATTCAATGGGGAACAGGCCTTGCTGGGCCGCGTACTTGAGCAGGAAGGCGACGCCGAAGAACAGGACGGTGACGCCCACGCGCACCAGGGTGTTGCCGCCGAAGAAGAATTTCCAAATTGGCGAAGGTTCCCTGGGTGCGATTGGTTGCGGCGGTGGGAGATTTACTTTTTGCACCGGTGTCGGCGCCGGTTTCGGGAGCGGCGCCTTTTCGGGGGCCGGGGTGGTTTCCGGCAAGATCGCCCCGGTTGATGGTTCTGGTAACACCGCCGCCAGAGAGGCGGGCGCCTGTGCTTCGGGCACGGCTGTGGTAATGGGAGACGGCGTGGCGTCCTCGGCGGGGGGAGTAGACGACTCCAGCCGGCTGACAATCTCCGTCAATCGTTTGACCTTTACTTCCAGGTCCCGCAGCCGTTGTTCAGTCAGGAATTTGGCATTGGATGACTTCGCTGCCCCGACAATGGCGCCGATGATCATGCCCAGTACCGCGCCCACCACGGCCCCGACTTCGCCACCAAGCGAGCCGATGGCCGCGCCGATCAGTAATCCCAAAATCCACATGGTCATTACCTCAATATCAATTTTCTACTGGGTGCCGGCTTTCGCCGGCATGACTGCGTTTCGGCTTGTTCTGGGCACCCTAAGTTGTACGGGTTGCTGTGTCCAACAGCGTGATCGCCATCTTCCGCACCGCACTGAAATCCGTTTTGCCGCTGCCGAGTTTTGGTATCTCCGGCACCAGAAAGATTTGGTCCGGGATGGTGAGCGGGTTGCAGCCCTTGTCCCGCAATGCTTTCAGAACGGTATCCGTGACCAGGGTGGCATCCGCGATCATTAATATGATCTGCTCGCCTTTTTTCTCCACCGGCAGATTCACCGCCACCAGCTCGGTATCATGCAGCGGCAACACGCCACAGGTCTGCTCTTCCACGGCGGTTAACGACACCATTTCACCACCGATCTTGGCGAAGCGGGAGTAGCGATCCACGATGATCAGGAAACCATCCGGGTCCAGATGGCCTTTGTCGCCGGTCTTGTACCAGCGCGCGCCATCAATCTCCGCAATCGCCGCCGCGGTCCGATCCGGGTCGTTGAGGTAGCCGTGCATCACTTGCGCGCCGCCGATGAGGATCAGGCCATCGGAGCCGCCGGGCAGTTCCTCCAGTGATACAGGATCAACAATACGGAAGCTGGTGCCGGGCAGGGGCATGCCGACGGTGCCGGGTTTGGAGCCCAGATGCAATTGCCAGGACTCTGGATCCATGCGGTCGGGTACATTGACGCTGGCCACCGGTGTGGTCTCCGTGGCGCCGTAGCCTTCATACACATCTTTATTGAAGCGCAGCTTGAAGCTGTCGCGCACATCGGCGGCCAGTTTCTCCGCCCCCGCCACCACCAGACGCAGGGAATCAAACATGAGCGGATGGACGCGACTGTTCTTGGCATACAAGCGCAGGAACGTGGAGGTCCCGCAGAGCACGGTTGCTTCGTAGGTGGAAACTGCCTTCGCCACGCCCACCGCATCGGTGGGATCCGGATGGCAGACCAGCGGAATGCCTTCAATCAGCGGCATGAGCGTGGTCACGGTAAGACCAAAGGCATGAAACAGCGGCAGGGTGCCCATGATCACATCATCACTTTCCACATTCAGGACATCGGACACCTGCTTCAGATTGGCCATCATATTTCGATGGGAGAGCACGACACCTTTGGGTGTCCCCTCGCTGCCGCTGGAAAACAGGATCGCCGCCGGGCTGTCCAGGGATACGCGTTTGCAATACAGCGCGCGCAATAGCCAGGTGGGCAAAACAACTGCCTGTGCCAGGGCCGCGAGACTCCGGAGTTTGGAGAAGCCCGCCGCAATTGTCTCCATGTGATGCAATTGCACACCGGTAAGCAGGGTCTCAGCGGCGATGCCGCGCTTGGCCAGGCGCTCCAGGAATTTTTGCGACGTAATCACATTGCCGATGCCGGCATTGGTAATGGCCGCGGCGATGGCCTCCGGACTCGCGGTGTAATTGAGGTTCACCACCGTCTTGCCGCACAGCAACACCGCCAGATTGGCGATGGCGCCGGCGTTGCTGGTGGGCAGCAATAGACCCACGTTTTGTTCAGGACATCGGCGTCGTATCTGACGCGCGAATAGCAGCACCGCGGCGATAACGCGGGCGCTGGATAGCGGGCCGGTGAGGGTATCCGCCAATGCCATGTCACCATCCATATCTTTGGCGGATTCCAGCCAGGCTTCCGGCAGGGTTTGCAAAGAGTCTGTGTGGCGCTGCCATGCCTCAATAGAAAGATCAAACACCCGGCGCTTGAGCGTTTCCGCGGAGGTTTGCATGGGCAGGGGTTTGCCGAACGCCACCACGATGTCGCGCCGCACACCACGGCCGCGCAGCACCTGCAGTTGCGAACTGGAGCGGGAAAACGCGGTGCCCCAGAGACCGCGCAAATAAAACGGCACAATCACGGCATCAACATCCGCGGTGGCGTTTTCATAGCCGCGCTTGAATTCATTCAACTGGCCAGTGCGCGAGATCGTGCCCTCGGGGAACAGGCAGACAATGGCGC
>JAYUHG010000157.1:0-4585 GCA_043767195.1 Gammaproteobacteria bacterium
TTTTTTCGATGAAGCAGGGGATCAACATCTGGTGATCCATTCCTGTTTTGGTTCGCGCCTGAATCGCGCCTGGGGTCTGGGTCTGCGCAAACGCTTCTGCCGCAAATTCAATTTTGAACTCCAGGCCGCGGCACTGGAAGACACCATAGTCATCTCTCTTGGCGCCACCCACAGTTTTCCGCTGGAGGACGTGACCCGTTATCTGCATTCCAATTCCGTGCGCGAGGTGGTGACCCAGGCCATGCTGGCGGTGCCCATGTTCCAGACCCATTGGCGCTGGAATGCCAGCATCGCGCTGGCCATTCGCCGCAACAGCGGCGGAAAGCGTGTGCCGCCGCAGTTTCAGCGCACCGACGCGGAGGATTTGATCGCCGTGGTGTTCCCGGATCAACTGGCCTGTCAGGACAATCTCACCGGTGAACGCGAGATACCCAAACATCCCCTGGTGGACCAGACCGTTTATGACTGTCTGCATCAGGTCATGGATGTGGCCGGTTTGGAATCCCTGTTGCGAGAGATTGAACAAGGCACGGCACGGGTGCATGTGCGCGATCTGGCCGGACCTTCTCCGTTGGCCCAGGAAATTCTCACCGCCCGGCCCTATGCCTTCCTGGATGACGCCCCCGCTGAAGAGCGGCGCACCCGCGCCGTGGCGGCGCGGAATTTTTCCGATCCGGATCTGGCCGGAGAATTGGCGCGGCTGGATCCGGCGGCCATTGCTGATGTGTGCCGCGCGGCATGGCCGGACGCTGGTAACCCGGAGGAATTGCACGACGCGTTGATGCTCACCGGACTAATAAAAGAGTCGGAGTTGGAAGCCGGAGAACGCAACCTGCCCCGGTGGCACGACTACTTGCAGCAACTGATAGACCAGCGCCGCGCTACCTTCATATCCCTGGGCAACGGGCGTTACTGGTGTTGCGCCGAACGGCTGGCGCAAGTACGCGCGCTATTTGCCACCGCCGCGCTCACGCCGGAGATCGCGGCGGCAGGTCCCACCGCCGCGCTGGCCTGGACGCCGGACACCGCGCTGGTGGAATTGCTGCGCGCGCGACTGGAATGCAGCGGGCCGGTGACGGAATCCGGGTTGGCGGAATTCTTTCAGGTCACGGTTGCCGGAATGCAGGCTGCCCTCACCGCACTGGAACAGGAAGGCTTCGCCATGCGCGGCAGATTCACCGGCAAATCGGAAACTGAATGGTGCGAGCGTTCATTACTGGCGCGCATCCATCGCGCCACGTTGTCCACACTACGACGCGAGATCGAACCCGTCAGCGCGCAACATTTCATGCAATTTCTGTTTGCCTGGCACGGCCTCGGCGCCAATCGCAGCGAAGGGGAAGCAGCACTGGCCGCGATCCTGGATCGACTGGAAGGCTTCGCTATGCCCGCAGCCGCCTGGGAAGCGGATGTATTGCCGGCGCGCTTGCAGGGCTACACCAGCGACTTGCTGGATCGGTTGTGTGGCAGCGGGCGTATCCTCTGGACGCGTCTTGCTGCCGCGCGCAGCGGCACTGAGGACGGAAATCTGCCGCGCACCTCGGTACTGCGCAATACCCCCATCATACTGATCAATCGTGCCACCGCCCCGGTGTGGCTGGGATTGAATCCGCCGCCGGACCTGACGCGGGTGAAACCCAGCGCCGCCGCGCAGCAAATCCTGCACTTGTTGCAGAACCGGGGCGCGCTGTTCTTTCTCGATCTGGTACAGCAAAGCGGCCTGCTGCGCACACAAGTGGAAGACGCGCTGGCGGAGCTGGCCGCCAATGGCATCGTGACCTCCGACAGTTTCGCCGGATTGCGCGCATTGATTGCGCCAGCGCACAAACGGCCTGGGTACCGCCAACGCCGGCGTGGCGCTTTCGATAGCGTGGATGATGCCGGTCGCTGGTCTCTGGTGCCGATGGTTGAGATCCCGCCTCAGGCAGCGGATGCGCGTTCCAGTTGGCTGACAACGCCATTGCCGGTACTGGAACATGTGGCGCAGGTGCTGCTGCGCCGTTATGGCGTGGTATTCCGGCGACTGCTGGATCGCGAATCACTGCCGCCCTGGCGCGAACTGCTTTATGTGCTGCGCCGGCTGGAGGCGCGCGGCGAAATTCGCGCTGGACGTTTTGTCACTGGCTTCAGCGGTGAACAATTTGCGCTGCCGGACGCGGTGGGCCTGCTGCGGCGACAACGGGATGTAAACGATGGCGGTTTGCATGCCATCTCCGCCGCGGATCCGCTGAATCTCGCCGGCATCCTGTTGCCGGGCAAACGCATTTCCGCCCATGCCGCCGGTCGGGTCGTGTTTCGAGACGGCCTGCCCATTGCGCTGCAATCGGGCGGCGACATTGAATTCTTGTCAGACTTGGATAATGAACTGGCCTGGCAAGTACGCGGGCTGTTCGCGCGGCGACGCAACCCCTCCGGCTGGCTGGCGGGACCGGCGCAACCGGTCTGAAATTCCCTGCCCTGAGCAAGGGTGACATAAACAGGCCAGTTTCGAAGCATAGTTGCTATTCCAGCCCCGTCACCCCGGCGCGTCACCCCGGCGCGTCACCCCGGCGAAAGCGACCCACAGGATGTGGGGAATGTCGCGTGACGCCTACATGGATGTAGGCGGTAGAGCGACGCAGGAGCCAAAGCCGAGGACAGGACGTCCGGAGCGGCCGGGGCCCAGTATTAATTGTCTGGATGCCGGTCTCCGCCGGCAAGACGATAATAGCGAAATCGCGGCACTTACCGAGGCATGAAAATATATGACTGAATCAAACTGGAACTTGCTGGGTCTGCTGGCGGGCGTGGCATTCATCGCCATCGGCGGCGCCACGTTCACCCTCGGTCGCTTTCTGCATGCCTGGGGTTTCACCCACAGTGATGGCGCCAGCTTTGGTCGCATAGTAGGCATCCAGACCTCTCTATTCGCCCTGGCGTACATGGTGGCAGCGTCCCTCTACTATCTGTGCTGCGTGTAAATCTCATTGTTCTCACTCAAGTGCTATCGCGTTTCCTGCGCCGTCTGTTGCTGAATCACCTGACGTTATATCCGGTGATGTGGTTGTGCCGCACACCGGCGCTGCGGCGCCGGGCGCTGGCGTATATGTACTTGCGCGGCCAGGGGCTGGAGATCGGCGCGCTGCACAATCCCATGTCAGTGGCCGCGGGGGTACAGGTCCGTTACCTGGATCGCAAATCCGAGGCCGGCCTGCGAGACGAATACCGGCAGCATGGGGACACTCCCAAGGTACCCATTGACAGCGTGGACGATGCTGAAGAGTTACCGTCCATCGGTGATGACAGCCAGAATTTTGTCATCGCCAGCCATATCATCGAACATATGGAAAATCCGCTGTTGGCGCTCAGGCACTGGCTGCGCGTCCTCAAGCCCGGCGGCATACTGTATCTGGCGGTGCCGAACCGTGAGCACACCTTCGATCATGCCCGGCCAGTGACTGAATTCAGCCACCTGCTGCAGGATCTGCGTAATGGGCCGGAAAGTTCACGGGCCAGCCATTACCAGGAGTGGCTGCGGATCGTGGGCAAGAAAAGCGAGCAACAAATCCAGCGCCAACTGCCGGTGATGATGAACAAACGTACCAGCATTCATTTCCATGTGTGGGACCCGATCCGGTTCCTGGAGTTATTGCAACGCTGCCGGCAGGAGCTGAGTCAGCCGCTTGAGGTCCTGGTGTTCGAGGTGATTGGCAATGAGATGCTGGTAGTCTGTCGAAAAACCGTCCAACCGGAGAAGTTCAAATGATTGATTTCTATTATTTCCCCACCCCCAACACCTGGAAGGTGGGCATCCTGCTGGAAGAGTGCGGACTTCAGTACAACGTCATCCCCGTGGATATTATGAACGGGCAACAGTTTGAACCCTGGTTCCTGAAGGTAAGCCCGAATAATCGTGTGCCAGCCATCGTGGATCACGACATCAAAGGGCAGACGGCGAACCCCAGGCCATGTTCGAATCCGGCGCCATTCTGATCCATCTGGCGGAGAAAGCCGGTCGCTATTTGCCCAAAGATACTTACCGGCGCGCCAAGGTGTTGGAATGGCTCATGTGGCAAATGGGCGGCATTGGCCCCATGGGCGGGCAGGCCAATCACTTTCGCGCCTACGCAGCGGAACAACTCCCCTATGCCGTCAACCGTTTCACTCAGGAGATCGCGCGTCTGTGGGATCTGCTGGACTGGAAGCTGGATGGCCAGGACTGGATCGCGAACAACGAATATTCCATCGCCGACATGGCCTGCTGGGGCTGGATCACATTGCGCGAATTGCAGGGGCAGAATCTGGACGACACGCCCAATCTGAAACGCTGGTTCCTGAACATGGGCGAACGCCCGGCGGTGCAAAAGGCTTACAAATTGCGCAGCGAAACCGCCGCGACACCTGGAAAAACATCTGATCAGTCCAAGAAGATTCTCTACTCTCAGACCCGCGAACAAATGCAGGAAATCAGGCGCGAACACGCTCATGATCATCGCGGCAATGGCGCGACTATTTACGCTCCATCAACCGTTGCAACAGATCCAGAGCTGACCGTAGTCTCTTGGCGTCATCCCGGGACTCAGCGGCGCCAATCGCGCCTTGTTGC
>JAYUHG010000158.1:0-4574 GCA_043767195.1 Gammaproteobacteria bacterium
TGGACTGGAAGCATCGCAGTGGTTTTGGTTTGCGCGCCTTGTATGCGCGCTGGGACCTGGGCCGGGACGGCGGTGTGGATCCTGGCATGGTGAACGCCGATGATCTGGCGGGCTGGTATGTGGAGCCGGCGTGGCGTTTGCCGTTGCCGGGGGATGTGCTGGGTGAGATTGGTGTCTTCGCGCGCTACAGCGAATGGGACGAGCGCAATCGCCTGCCGGCGCCGGATTTCCGCTATGAGGAATATCAACAGTTCGCGCTGGGTTTCAACTGGTGGCCCCATCCCAATGTGGCATTAAAATTTGATGTTCAGTGGGAAGATGCGGACGGAAATGTGGATCAAACTTTGGACGGTATCAATGTCGGCCTGGGTTATCAGTTCTAGGAATACTTTGACTAAGCCTCAAGACCGTCATGCCGGTGAAAACGACCCACAGGATGTGGGAAATGTCGCGAGAGGGCAGGATGCCTGTAGCGACCGGCAGCCAGCGGACAGAAAAATATCATCGTGGCGGGTGAAGATTTTGGCTGTGTTGGTATTAACCACTGGCACCTTGTCCTCTGCTTCCGCTACGGGCACTTATCAAACGCCCGATGCTTTTCTGGCCGAGATGTTCGGCGCTGCCACACCTGCGCCCCAGGTGCTTTGGCTCCAGCCGGAAGTGCGCGATCAGTCAGAGAAGATCCTCGGTCACCCGCTGAGTGCGCTGCGCATGCGCTACTGGAGTCAGGCGGATAGATACGCCTGGATTCTGGAAGAGATCGGCAAAGAACAGCCCATCACCGTAGGTATTGTTACGACCCAGGGCCGCATCGAGCAGTTGCGGGTGCTGATCTTCCGCGAGTCCCGGGGCTGGGAGGTGCGCCATTCCTTCTTCACGGACCAGTTTCCCGGCAGCGGCCTGGATGCAAGCATGGGCTTGGATAACACCATAGACGGGATTTCCGGCGCCACCCTGTCGGTGAGCGCGCTGACCCGGCTGGCGCGGCTGGCGTTGTTGCTGCACCGGGTGGTCACCACGCCGGTGCCCGCGCCATGAGCCTGAATTCCTTTGCCAATTGGCATCGCTGGGCCGGACTCAGTGTGGCCCTGTTTGTGGTCGTGCTGTGTATTACCGGCATCTTGCTCAATCACAGTGGCGCTCTGGGATTGGCGCAACGCTTCATAGCCAGTGAATGGTTGCTGAATTTGTATGACATCGCTCCGGCTGAGTCACCGTTGAGTTATGCGGTGGGTGAACACCACATTACCCGCGTCGGCCCGCGCATCTATTTTGATACCAAAGAATTACCGGAGCGCGGCGCGGGGTTGCAGGGCGCGGTGCTGCTGCAAGATCAGATCGTGGCCGCGCTTTCAGATCGGTTGCTGATCCTGACGCCGGAGGGGCAGACCATCGAGGTATTACGGGAAGCGGAGGGTGTGCCTGCGGACATGAACCGCATCGGTATCGCCGCCGACG
Source organism: Gammaproteobacteria bacterium (assembly GCA_043767195.1). GTDB lineage: Bacteria > Pseudomonadota > Gammaproteobacteria > Eutrophobiales > Eutrophobiaceae > 2-02-FULL-61-13. The sequence continues at coordinate 1,459 of JAYUHG010000158.1, forward strand.
GACGTCTGGTCATCGGGACTGGGCGCGGATTGATATTTCCTGATTTGGATTCCCTGGGCTGGGTGCAGGGTGAGGCCGCCCAGGTGAACTGGGCCGAGTCCGCGCCGTTGCCGGCGGAGCTTGCTGCAACGCTGTTGCAGGGATTTCGCCGGAATGCGCTGACCCTGGAGCGGGTCTTGCTGGATATCCACAGCGGTCGCATCGTGAATCGCTTTGGGGTCTGGTTTATGGATATGATCGCGCTGGTGCTCGTGTCCTTGGTGTTGAGCGGATTATGGATCTGGTACCGGCGTTAAAACTCGAAACGCCAATTCGGGAGACACATGCAAATGACACAAAAGCCCACAGGTATCGTGCGTATCCTGCGCGCGACGCAATATTCCTGGCAGGGCCTGTGTGCCGCCTTCCGTCATGAGGCCGCATTCCGGCAGGAACTGACGCTGGCGGTAATCCTTGCGCCCATGGGTCTCTGGCTTGGCGGCAATGGTCTGGAGCGGGCCGTGCTGGTGGGGTCGTTACTGATTGTGTTGATTACTGAACTGCTCAATTCCGGCATCGAGGCGGTGGTGGATCGGCATGGAGAGGAGTTACATGATCTGGCTGGTCGTGCCAAGGATATGGGATCGGCGGCGGTGTTTGTGGCGCTGGTGAATGTACCCGTGGTGTGGGGACTGGTGCTGTTGGGTTAAACCGCGCCGCACACCTGGCAACCCGGATCCTTCGGCAATTTCGCGCTGTGCCATTCCATACTCAGCACATCCAGCAACAGCAGCCGACCGGATAATGTCTTGCCGATGCCCATGATGATCTTCATGGCCTCCAGGGCCTGCACACTGCCGGCAATACCCAGCAGCGGCGCAATGACGCCGTTGGCGGTGCAGGTTTCTTCCACTTCGGCGCCGGCGCCATACAAACAGCGGTAGCAAGGCGAGGCCGGATCGCGGGCATCGAACACACTGATCTGTGCTTCAAACCGAATCGCCGCCGCGGACACCAGGGGTTTGCGGGCGCGCACACAGGCGGCGTTGATGGCAAAGCGGGTGCGGAAATTATCACTGGCATCCACCACCACATCGCACTGCGCCACTTGCGCCGCCAGATTGTCCTCGTTCATGGGTGTGTCCAGCAGCGTTAACTGTACTTCCGGATTCAGCGCTTGCAGATGATCCCGGGCGGACTCGGTCTTCGGGCGGCCTATGTCAGCGGTGCCATGGAGGATTTGGCGCTGCAAATTGGAAAGATCAACCCGGTCAAAATCCGCCAGGGTCAGATGCCCGACGCCACCGGCAGCCAAATAGATACTGGCGGCGGAGCCCAATCCACCCAGGCCCACCACCAGCACCCGGGCCTCAGCCAGGCGCTGCTGACCGGCGGCATCAATCTCCGGCAACATGATCTGGCGGCTGTAGCGCAGGAGTTGGTCGTCATTCATAAGTTGCGAGTATAAAGTGCGTCCGGGTTACTTGCCGCGCCGCTCATAGTTTTTCCATTGCTGTTTGCGCCGGTCATGGCGGCGCTGATCATGCAAATGATAGTGCGCCGCATAAATATCCGTGACGTAGTTATTCCAGCCGCTGCGTTCCTCGGCGATGCCGCGCTCATTTTCCGCCAGCAATTGCGCACATTGTGCGCGCAGCCAGTTCCATGGTCCGTCGCTCATAACCAGCACCCGCTGCTGATTCGATCCTGGCCCGCGTTGTCTTTGACGGTGTGAACCGTCTGGAATCCGTGTTGCAGCAGCAGTGCGCGCACTCTCTCGCCTTGATCGAAGCCATGCTCCAGCAACAGGTGCGCCCCGGAGCGCAGGTGTTGTCCGGCACCGGCGATGATACGGGTCAGGGCATGGAGGCCACCGGGTCCGCCATCCAAAGCCAGACGCGGCTCATAACGCAGCGGCGCCTGCCACAATTCCAGGCATTGCTGATCCACATAGGGCGGGTTGGAGAGGATCAAATCAAAGCGGCGCGGTCCCACGGCCCCATACCAGTCCGATTGGGTGAACATCACATTGTTCAGACCAAGTTGTCCGGCATTGTGTGCCGCCATGGTCAGGGCGTGGCGGCACAAATCAGTGGCGGTAATGCGCGCGCTCGGGCATTCCCGTGCCAGGGCCAGACTGATGGCGCCGCTGCCGGTCCCCAGTTCCAATACTTCCGGTGCGCCATGGGAGTGAAACAGGTGCTTGGCGATTTCCACCAGTTGCTCAGTTTCCGGGCGCGGGATGAGTGTGAACTGATTGACGGCGATATCCAGGGACCAGAACTCCCGCGTCCCGGTCAGGTAGGCCACGGGGAAGCCGTCCCGGCGCCGGGCAATCAGGCGCCGGAAATCCGCGGCGGCGGTCGCTGACACCGGCGCTTCCGGGTGGGCATAGCAATACTCCCGGCCCACCTTCAGCACCATGCAGACCAGAATTTCCGCATCCAGCCGCGCGCTCTCCAGATCCTGCAATTCAGCCGTGGCCGTGCCGAGCAATTCACCCAATGTAATCGTTTGTGTATCAGGGAGTTTCATTACTCGCCCCCTGGGCCAACTCCGCCAACAACTCCGCCTGGTGTTCGTTGATCAACGGATCGATCACCGGGTCCAGATTGCCCTCCATGATATCGGGGAGCTGATACAGCGTCAGATTGATGCGGTGATCCGTGAGCCGGCCCTGGGGAAAGTTGTAGGTGCGGATGCGTTCGGAACGATCCCCGGAACCCACCATGAGCTTGCGTATCGCCGCCCGCGTCGCCGCCTGTTGCGCCCGCTCCGCCGCCAGCAGGCGGGATTTCAGCAGTGACATGGCGCGGGCGCGATTCTTGTGTTGGGAACGCTCGTCCTGGCATTCCACCACGGTGCCCGTGGGCAGGTGGGTGATGCGAATGGCGGAGTCGGTTTTATTGACGTGCTGACCGCCGGCGCCGGAGGCGCGATAAGTGTCCACACGCAGATCCGCCGGGTTGATATCCACAGCATCAATTTCCGCGGCCTCGGGCAACACCGCCACGGTGCAGGCGGAGGTGTGAATGCGACCCTGGGCCTCGGTTTCCGGTACCCGCTGCACCCGATGTACGCCGGACTCGAATTTCAGCCGCGAGAAGGCACCATCGCCAATAATGCGCACAATGACC
>JAYUHG010000159.1:0-4567 GCA_043767195.1 Gammaproteobacteria bacterium
GGCCCTTGTGGCCTGGGCACTACCCTGCAAATTACCCTGCGAACTGACATCCAAAGGTAATTCTAGCACCTGAACCTCATGCACGCCCGGTGCCTCCCGGAGCGCATCCGCAAGCGCGCCTATGGCAACGATGGCGGCGCGAAAGTCACCATCAAACGGCGCCAAATGCGCCTTAAACAGCGCGATTTGATAGAACCGATAACTGGTCTCGGGTTCGGCTGGTTCCATTCCCTTTTTCGGCGTCGGGCTGTTGTTAGCCTTCTTGCCGCCATCTTCCAGCGAGGCGGCGGGATTTGTAGTGGCCACCCATTCAAGGGAATCCAATTGCACTTGTGGATGCTGTTGAAGTTTGCCACCGAGCAACACCAGCATCTCGCGCGGCGAGCTCTTGTACTGGCGCAGAGTTTCCACCAGATCCACCGCCAGTTGTATGTCGCCGGAATCCACCGGCGTCTTCGGCAACCGCTCACGGGCCATGTCATATCGGGCGGAATAGAACTGGGTTTTGGTGATGGCGGCGGCGGCACGCTGCTTCAAATCCAGCGCGCTAATAAAATCCAGCCCACCCCATGCCAGGCCGCTTAAAAGCGCTACACAGCCAGCGGTAATTAATCCGTGGCGCATTGACCGCAGGCTGGCATAGCGCTGGTGTCTGGAAGTGGCATAGGCATTCGCGGGTCGCTGCCGCAACAACTGGTGCGCCAGCAGTTGGTCACTGAACGGTGTCGCCACGCGACGCGCGGAACCTGCGCGCTGCAACAAATCATTGATATCTATTGCATGGTGGCGAACCAAGGCCGAGTCGCGGTAGGCGCCCCGCACCTCTTGCAACAGATCACCAGTGAACAGAAAGCAAATATCAATCGGATCGTCCGGCGAAGCCAGTCGCAGGCTATTCAGGTAGCGGCGGATCTTCTCTACTTCCTCGCTGATATGCGGACCATAGGGCTCGGTGCCATAACGCGGCATCTGCACCAGACGGCTGACACGAAACTGGCCTTTCTGGATAAATGTCTGGCGCAGACCGCTGATGCTTTGCAGACTGATCAAGAGCACGTTCCCCAGGTCCTGGGGTAACAGGCGCAGCAAGGCGGGGCTGAATAACGGCACACTGTTAATGCCGGCTACCGGGATCTTGTGATCATCCAGCAATTGCGTCCACGGTTCCAACACCACCGGGTTGGTGATGGCGCTCATGAGGATGTTGTCGTCGCGCCGCCCCTCCGTCTCACGATTCAATACGGTGTAATTAAAAAAAGGCGTGTCGCGAAACAGTCGGGCTTTCTTCCTGCCGACTATCGCCTCGCGATCCGCGCCGAATACATGTGGAATCGTGTCGGTGCGGAATTCCTCCTCGAATACGTCTACCAGGATATGCAGGGGCAAGTTTGGCGACTCGGCCAGATAACGGGCGAAATGCTCCCGTCCCTGAGTATTGGCGTCGAACATGTATGAGCTGCCCAGATCGCCCTTGCGCCAATGGTATACAGCCGCCTTCTGCGCACTGAGCAACAGGGCACGCCGTGCGCCGAATTCAAATCTTGATTTTGCTGATGAGATCATAGATTGGTCCGAGCACCGACATCATCACCCAGCCAATGATCAGCCCCAGGATCACGGTCATACCGGGTTCAATCATGGACTGCAGCCGCTCAATAGACTCCTTCACATCGCGCGTGTAAAAGTAGGCCACATTCTCCAGCGATTTCTCAAGTCCGCCGGTGCTCTCGCCGACGCGGATCATGCGCAGGACGAGTGGCGGAAACAGGCCGGTGGCGGCAAAACTGTCGCTCAGGTTCTTGCCATCGGCGATCTGCTGACCGACATTGCGCACGGCGTTTTCTATCACCTTGTTGTCGGCAATGTCTTCGCAGGTGCGAATACAGTCAATGATGGTAATGCCAGAGGCGTACATCATGGCAAAAAAACCCGCCAGCCGCGCCAGGATGATTTTCTCGAAGATTGCTCCGATAACCGGGAACTTGAGCTTCAAGCCGTCCACCGCCAAGCGTATGCCCGGACTCACACGCACACCGATCATCAGCGCGGATACAAGCACTATTGGCGTCAAAATCACCGCATACCAGTAATTCACGAAGATGTTGGATACGAAAATCAATGCCAGCGTGTGCGCCGGCAGCTCCTGCCCCATGGTCTTGACGAAGGACACCAGTTGCGGGACCAGATATATCATCAGGAAGAACACTACACCGATAACCACGGTGCCGACAAAGGCCGGATACACGATCAGCTTCTTCGCCATGGCGGCCTGCTCATCCTGCCATTTCAGACTTTCGCCCAGGCGCCGGAACACCTCGCCAATATTGCCGGACTGCTCACCGGCCCGGATCAGGCTGCACATCACGTTACTGAATACGCCGGGGAAATCCTGCATGGCCTGGGACATGGTTTTCCCGCCGGTGATTGATTCCGTCATTGCCGACATGACCTCGCGCAGGCGCGGATTATCCGTGCTGTCGCGCAAATCCTGCAAACTATCTATGATCGGCACCCCGGCGCGGGAAGTCTGCTCCATATGGAAGCAGAAAAGAATCAAGTCTCGACGCTTGACCCCGCGCCCGGACACATTCTGTCCGTGGGACTTGATCTCCTTGCAACTGACCAGGTCCATGCCCAACTTGCGCAAGCGCATCTCCAGGTCTGCGGTATTGACGGCATCCGCCTGGCCCACTTGTACGCGACCAAACTGATCAACGGCTTTATATTGGTAGAAATCCATGCCGGTTACTTCTGCTTCAGACGCGCCGTGAGATCCACGACGCGCGAGATCTCTTCCAGACTGGTGGCGCCATCCAGCACCCGTTGTGATCCGGCATCGGCCAAAGTCCGGAATCCCTTGGACAATGCCATGCGCAGAAACTCCCGTGGCGTCCCGCGGCGCGCCAGCAACTCATCCAGGTCCGGATCAAACTTGAGCACTTCAATCACCGCTACCCGTCCCTTATAACCCTGCTTGCCGCATTTTGCGCACCCCTTTGGGCGGTACAACGTCTGCTGCCGGTCGGTAACCTTGAGTCCGAGCAGGTTGCGCTCCATGTCGGACATTTCATGGGCCACCTTGCAATCCTGGCAAAGTTTCCGCACCAGCCGCTGGGCAATGATACCGATGATATTGCCGGACAGGATTTCCGGCGAGACACCAATGTCCAGCAGGCGCGGGATGGCGCCAAGCGCCGAGTTTGTATGCAGGGTGGAAAATACCTGATGGCCGGTCATGGCGGCGCGGACGGCCATGCTGGCCGTGTCCTCATCCCGTATTTCGCCCACCAGTATGATATCCGGGTCTTGACGCATCATGGAACGAATACCGCTTGCGAAATCCAAACGCGAGGTCTCACTGACCGAAGTCTGGCGCATCATCGGTGTCGGATATTCCACCGGATCTTCCAGGGTCATGATGTTGACGGCCTCGGTATTCAGGTAACTGAGAATGGAATAGAGCGTCGTAGTTTTACCGCTGCCGGTGGGTCCAGTGACCAGAATAATGCCTTCCGGGCGCGCCACCATGAGCTTGACCTGGGTTTGCTCATCGGCTTTCAACCCAAGATCATCCAGGGACACGATGCCTTTTTGCCGATCCAGCACACGCAAGACGATGTTTTCGCCATGGACGGTGGGTAATGTTGAGACACGGAAATCCACCTGGCGACCGGAAAGCGACAGCGAGATGCGGCCATCCTGGGGTGCGCGCGTCTCGGCGATGTCCATGCCCGCCATGACCTTCAGACGCACGGCAATGGCCGCCCAGTAATTCTTGTGCAGACTGCGGATTTGGCGCAATACGCCGTCAATGCGGTAGCGGAAACGCAGAAACCCTTCTTCCGGCTCAAAATGTATGTCCGAAGCATTGCTCTTCACTGCGTCCGCCATGAGCGCATTAACCAGGCGTACCACCGGCTGGCTGTATTCATCGGAGTCGGAATCCAGACTCTGGTAATCAACCTCGCCGGTTTCGATCTCCTTGAGAATTCCATCCACAGACAGTTCAAAACCATAGAACTGGTCAATGGCCTTGGCGATCTCGGCCTCACCGGCCAGCAACGGCACCAGATCAGTGCCGCCGCCAAGGTGGGCATTGAGTTGATCCAGGGCGACGACGTTGAATGTATCCGCCATGGCCACGGTCAGGGTGTTGGCCGCGGCATTAAACGTCAACGGCAAAACCTTGAGCCGGCGCGCCATCTCCTTGGGCAGCATGCGCACGGCCTCACTCTCAGCCACGGCGCGCGACAAATCCACGCTTTCCTGACCGATGACTCCACCGATAACGTCCCGAATGATGGCCTCGGTGGCGAAGCCCAGGCGTACCAGTATCTTGCCCAGATGATCTTTGGTGCGGCGTTGTTCCGTGAGCGCGATGTCAACCTGGTCCGTGGTCGTGACACCCTTGTGGACCAGGATCTCCCCCAGCCGCATGTATTTCTTGTGCTGGCCGGTCACGTTCAGGGAGCAGTGATGTTGGCAGACAGCGACTGGATGCGCGCCAGTACGGCAGAGGGATCGAAGCCAGCCACACGATGCTCAGCCAGCCGCAGCGCGGTGCTGT
>JAYUHG010000160.1:0-4560 GCA_043767195.1 Gammaproteobacteria bacterium
TGGGCATCCCCACCATTGTGGCCGGCAATATCACCAGCGCGGATCAGGTCAACACCCTGGTGGCCGCCGGTCGCTGCGACATTGCGGCCCTGGCGCGACCGATCATGAACGAACCACACTTCGTACTGAATGCCGCGGCCCGTTATGGCGTGAAGGGACAATACTGGCCGCCGCAATATGCCTCGGGCAAGTTCGCCGCCGAAATGAAGGCCATCAAGGAAGTGGAGGAAGAACTGGAATTGCGACTGGATGCCAAGCCACCCAAACCCCGGGATGCCTTGGGGATCGCCATCGCCCGGGGTGAGGTGCTGGGGGATTGAGGGGTGCTTATATTTCAGTTTGTCATCCCGAACGCCCCATTGTTATTCCGACCGAAGCGAGGAATCTATTAATTTCTGGACTACAAGATCCCTCCTCGCTACGCTCGTTCGGGATGACAAACGGGCTGCGTTCGGAATGATACGTTGGAGGTCGGCATGAAGAAACTCAGTGATGAGCAATTGGCGACGATGGTTCAGGAGGATCGGGTCCACCGACGCCTGTACACCGACCCGGAAATTTTTGATCTGGAAATGGAGCGTATCTGGGGCCGGGCCTGGATTTATGTGGGTCATGAAACCCAAGTCAGGCAACCCGGGGATTATTTCGCCACCTACGTGGCCCGCCAGCCGGTGATCATGATCCGGCATAAGGACGACACGGTGCAGGTGCTGTTCAATCGTTGCGCCCATAAAGGCGCACAAGTCATCGGCGACACCTGCGGCAAGGCGCAACAATTGCGCTGTATGTATCACGGCTTTACCTACGACACCGATGGCACCTTGTTACACACACCGGGGGAGGAGGGCTACGCCGGCAGTGGTTTTGGCAAGGGCAATCCGGCGGCCAATATGCAGAAACTTCCACGGGTGGACAGCTATCACGGTCTGGTGTTCGCCTCTTTGAGCGCCGAGGGCCCACCACTACGCACCTGGCTGAGTGGCGCCGCGGCCTCCATTGATAATCTGGTGGATCGATCCCCCGAGGGAAAAATTGAGATCGCGGGCGGCTGCTTCCGTTATGTCCACGACTCCAACTGGAAGATGTTCATTGAGAATCTGAATGATGCCATGCACCCCATGGTGGTGCATCAGTCCTCCAGCGGCACCGCCAAGCGCGTATTTCAGGACCGGCATAAAGAGAATGACGCCGTGCCCATTGAACTGGAGATGTTGGCGCCGTTCACAAACGATTATGACTTCTTCGAGAAGATGGGACTCACGGCCTGGAAGTACGGCCACAGTGTCACTGGCGGCAAGATCAGTATCCACTCGGCCTATTCCCCCATCCAGGGTTATGCCGAGGAACTCACGGCAGCCTATGGCGAAGACAAGGTGAAGCAGATCTTCGCCGTGAACCGCCACAACACCGTGGTCTATCCCAGCTTCACGCTGAAAGGCGTGATCACCTCCGTGCGCGTGGTGAAACCCATCGCGGTTAATAAAACCATCATCGAGTCCTGGGTATTCCGGCAGGTGGGGGCGCCGGAGGAACTGTTTACGCGCTCCATCACCTACTGCAATCTGATCAACTCCCATGCGAATCTGGTGGGACCGGATGATTGGGAGGCCTACCATCGGCTGCAAGGCGGATTGCAGACACAGGAAGGCAGCGAATGGGTCAGCATGCACCGCTACAAGGGACAGGATCAGGTGTTGAGTGACGGCACCATTGAAGCCGCCGGCACCAGCGACATGGTGTTCCGGCATCAATACCACACCTGGAAAAACTACATGTTGAACAACGGAGCGTTCCCATGAGTGCGCGCAAGAAAATTACCACGCCGAGTCTGCCGGACCTGGAACAATTCCTGTATCAAGAGGCGCGCCTGCTGGATGAACAACGCTGGGAGGAATGGGATGCCTTGTTCACGGAGGATGGCATCTACTGGGCGCCGGCCACACCTGAGCAGCCCAATGCCAGCCACCACATTTCGTTGATATACGAGAACGCGTTGTTACGGACGGTGCGTATCAAGCGCTTTCGTCACCCCAATGCTTTTTCACTGCAACCCAAGCCTCGCACCACACACTTGGTGACCAATGTGATGTTGGACAGCGTGAACGGCGACGGCAATTGCGTCCTCACATCGCGGTTTCAGATGATTCAATACCGCCGCGAAAAGCAGGATCTGTTCGCCGGCACATACACCCATCACCTGCGCGCCACCGCTGACGGCTATCGCATTGCGCTGAAGAAGGCGGAGCTGGTTAATTGCGACGCGCCCATGGAAAACATCCTCGTCTATTTTTAAAAAACAACTATGGATTTTCATCAGCAGGAAGCGTTGTCGTGGCGGCTCGCGGGGTCTTTGATTCTGCTGGTGCTGGCATTTGATTTTCTGGCGGTGTTTCTGCCCCATGTGGCCGGCAGGGAAGTAGTGCCGGGAAGCGTCATCAGCATTGGCATCGTGTTTGCAGCAGTAATTGTCGTGAGCGTTATTGTCGTCGCTGTATTTTACGTGCGGAAGTTGAATATCGGGGTATCCACACCGTCAAATCCTGGCGCCACGCCCGAGCGATGAATAGCGCTGCACTGACCTTCCTGGCCTTCGTGGCCGGCACGTTGTTGATAACCCATTGGGCCGCGCGCCGCACCCATTCCCGCGCGGATTTTTATGCCGCGGGCTCGCGCATCACCGGCGCCCAGAATGGATTTGCCATTGCCGGCGACGCCATGTCGGCGGCTTCATTCCTCGGGTTGATTGGACTGACATTCACTTTTGGCTATGACGTGCTGTACTTCATCGTCAGTCTGGCGTTGAGTTGGGCGGTGGTGTTGTTGCTGATGGCCGAGCGTCTGCGCAACTTGGGCCGTTACACCTTCGCCGATGCCGTGTGCCTGCGGCTGGATCGCCGTTCTCTCCGCACCTTCGCCGCCTGTGGCACCCTGGCGGTGGCGATTCCTTACCTGATCGCGCAACTGGTGGCGGCGGGTACCCTGGTGCAACAATTGTTTGGCCTGAGCTATACCCAGGGTGTGGTCATTGTCGGTCTGCTGATGACCATCTACGTCACCTTCGGCGGCATGATTGCCACCACCTGGGTGCAGATCATAAAGGCAGCGCTGCTGCTGGGCGGCGGGCTGGCGCTGATGTTGTGTGTGTTGTATCGCTTCGATTTCAATCTGGTGGAAATGTTTCGTCTGGCGGTCAATGTTCATCCCCGTGGCGAGAAATTGTTGCAACCCGGAGGCTTGTACGGAACCGATTGGGTCACTGTGTTATCTCTCAGCCTGGCCTTTGTCGGCGGCACCGCCGGCTTGCCCCATGTGCTGATGCGTTTCTTCACCGTGCCTGATGCGCGTCAGGCGCGATATTCCGCGGCGCTGGCCTTGAGTCTGGTGTGCGGATTTCAAATGGTGGTATTCCTCACCGGCATTGGCGCCATCGCCTTGCTGACGAATCACCCGATCTACTCCCCGGAGGGCATTCAGATCATTGGCGGCAGCAACATGGTCGCCATTCACACTGCCCGGGAAGTGGGCGGTGAGGTGTTCATGGGCTTCATATCCGCAGTGGCCTTTGCCACCATCCTGGCGGTAGTGGCGGGATTGACGTTGTCCGTTGCCGCTACCATTTCCCATGATCTGTATGCCAATGTGTGGCGACATGGTCGCAGTAATGAAATTGAAGAACTGCGCGTGTCCCGGGTGGCGGCGATTGCTCTCGGTATTATTGGCGTGGGTCTGAGCATGTTGTTTGAAGGCCAGAATGTGGCCGTGCTGGCAACACTGCCCCTGGTTATCGCCGCCAGCACCTGCTTCCCGGTGTTATTGCTGGCCATGTACTGGCGCGGCCTGACCACGCGTGGCGCCTTGGTGGGTGGTTACGCCGGCATGGCGTTGTCCGTGGGCTTGGTGATCGCCGGTCCCAGCGTCTGGGTCGGCGCGCTGGGTTTTGAGCGAGCGCTGATCCCCTATGCCTATCCCACGCTATTCTCCATGCCAACGGCATTCGCTCTCATGTGGTGGTTCTCCGTCACGGATCGGCGCGCTGCCGCCGTGGACGAACGCGCTGGTTACGATGGGCAGTTGCTGCTTATGCAACTCGGGCCTGGTGGAACCGGGACGCCATGACCAATACTGTTTGGGAAGTTTTTGCACAGACCGCGACACATCACCCGGCGTTACCGTTTCTGCATATTCCCCCACGGGCCACGGTTGCCTACGGGGGACACGGAGTTGATCTGAAATATGCTGAGGCCGCTGAACAGATAAAGTCACTGGCCCATGGCTATGGCGCCGCCGGTTATGGTTGTGGCCAGCGTGTAGCCCTGGTGCTGGAGAACCGGGCGGAGTTCTTGCTGCATTTCCTGGCCCTGAATTCCATTGGCGCGAGCATTGTGCCAGTGAACGCCGAATTTCCGCCGGCGGATATGCAATACATCATTCAGCACAGCGATGCCTGTTTGATTGTCACATTGCCCGAGCATCGGCAAAAACTGACCGCGGCCCTGGGGCAAGCCACGCCGCCAGTGATGGACAGCGGCAGTGTGGCGCCAATACCTCCTGCCACCGCGC
>JAYUHG010000161.1:0-10837 GCA_043767195.1 Gammaproteobacteria bacterium
TAGTTAGCGCCTTCGGCGCGTTGTAAGTCAGGCAGTTTGCGCCAGATAGTCGCGAGGGCAGTGATCACGATCACGATTTCAACGCTAACCCGGCCCAATGGAAGGTTACTGCGCAATGACGAAGATAGCTGCTCCATTTGATCCCAATAGAACAGCAATTGCACACCCGGCAGACGTCCGAATACCGCTTCGTAGTGAAAGCAAATCACGTTGATTGCCACCACAACAGTCAGTACCACCCAGAGCAAAGCAGTGACAACTACCCGACCCCGGTAACGCGCCAACAACAAACCCAGAAAGCCGCCATACACGCCCGCGAGGCAAAAACTGAACAGTAACCCGATAAGGTAAAGACCGCTGATATCAGCATGCGCCCACGAACGCACCAGCAACCGGGTCAAGATCAATGCCGCGGCAAAGGCGCCCGCGAACGCTAGCACTCGCAATTGGTCAGGCGAATGCTGTTCGTTATTTTGCACGAGTGGATGCTTGTTCAATTTGCACGGGCAGCCGGAGCCGTGACCGATACTGGTGTCAGCGTCATATGGTTTTCGCTGGTGTAACTGCTGTTATCATTGCCGCCAACACGTTGCTGACCGCGACCCCGCAGGCAATTACTGCCGCAGTGCCGTAATAGTACAGTGGTAGATGGAGATGGCCCATTGCGTTGACTCATTGAGAATATGCCGACAATGACTGACACCATGCCCGAGCGGCGATCCCTGGCCATCCTATTGTTAGGCGCGACGTTCACCGTTGTGGCCGTTCTTTACATTTTTCTGCGTGTGGATTGGCGGCAATTTGCCGGTATGGATCTGTCTATTGACTGGTTTTTGCTTGGCAGCGGAGTGGTTTTGATCATCGGCATATATCTGGTCAGTTCATTGCGCTGGATGTTGCTGTTGCAGGGGCAAATTGGTTTTTCCGCTGCATGCCTGGTGGTATTTATCGGTCACGGGCTGAATGCGATTCTACCTGCTCGCGGCGGCGATATTGTAAAACTGATCTATATGCAAAAAACCTGGGGCGTACCATTGAGCCGCGGCGCCATCCGGTTACTGCTGGAAAAGACATTGGATCTGGTCTTCGTAGTGCTGATGGCGATCATGTCCTGGGCTATGTTCCTGAGTGACAGGGTGACCCAACTCACCGCCCCAATCAGCCTGGCGCTGGTACTGGTGCTGTTGTTGGTGCTGGCGGCACAATTTCCGTCGCTACTCAGCCTGCTGCTGAAGCGGATGTTGGTGCGTTTACCCTATTCCGGACAGATCGCCCAGTGGCAGGAATCGGCCATGCGAGAACTCTCCGGGCTACTGCGTTCGCGTCAGATCGTTCTGGCAGGATTATTGACTCTGGCGATTTGGTTTGTGCTGGAATTTGTATTTGTGTTTCTCATCGCCGGCAGCCTGCAGATACATTTAAATTACCAATCGGCGCTACTAATCATCGCATGTGGAGCATTAAGCGTAGGTCTACCCTCCGCGCCATCCGGCATTGGCGTCTATCACGCCGCGGTCATGGGTGCCTTTGAATTGCTTGGGTACCCGGCGGAACAGGGGTTGGTTGCGGCGACCTTGCTACACCTGGCGAACACGATCCCGGTATTGGTGCTGGGTGGTATTACTTACACCTTCAACCGCCGGCGCGAGGTAGCGCCGCGGGATTCCGCCAACGTGACAGCAATAGCAGAGACACCAACAGTGCCACCAGCGACACCATCGCACCGACAATAAACACCCGCGGCACGAAACGCAGCAGAATGCGGCCCTTGCCCGGCGGTACCATAAGAGCCATCAGCCCGTCCGGAGTTCGAGTCAGTCCCTCGGCACGACCGGCAACAACGGTCCAGTGCCGATGAAAGTTCTCATTGATGAGAATGATTTCCGCTGTCGCATTTTCAACCTGTAGTGCAATGGTGTTTGGACCGATGGTGCTTGAGACGCTGGCACCGCTACCGACCGGCAACGCCAACGGCAGATCCGGCGTCACCCGGTTGGGAAGGTCGAGAGCCCGGTAACAGTTATACACACCGACATTCGCGGCAACGGATGAGTACATGCGGGATGAATCAATAATCTGGTGGGTAAACGGAAGATATTGGGTAATCTTTCCGTGCGCTGGCTGATAGTCGTTGAAGCCGGCGTCCAACAAAGGCTGCAACGCGAAGAATTGCCCGCTTGCACAAACACCAGCGACGATGAACGCGATCAATGCACCCCTGACTGCGCTTCCATTAATCCGCCGCACCATTTCAGCCACGGCGACCATTGAAAATATCGCCATGCTGAATATAACCATGCCGGAAAACCGGTGTGGGGCACGCACCATGTCAATCAGCGGCAGCCTGTGCAGTAACGCCCACGGCGACCAGTCCGCGAAGTACCCAAGCATGAGCAGAAAGCAACCGCACGTAGCGGTCAAAATTGGCAGCAAAACTTTCGACCTGCTTGACCAAGCGCAGCCAACTCCACCGGCAAACAATAGCAGCGGTCCCCAGCCGACAAATGCGCCATACGCAGCCCAAACATTATGTGGTGGTACCGGTTCGAACCCCACATACAGGTCCAGTTGCCGTGTATTCACAAATGCATCAATGAGCATTCCCAGAGTGAGAAAATCCTGCTCCGCGGTAATGCGCGGATACTCGGAGAGCAAGTCCGCCATCGGCATAAGGCGGATGGCGCACAGACAAATGGCCCACATGGTCCATGCGGCAAGCACCCCGAGCACTGTGAAATCACGCCGGATAATGAACGTGATCAGGCCCGCGAGACCGAAATAAATGCCCGCATAAATTAGGACTTGAAAACCGTCTTCGAGTATCACCAAGGAAAACAGCGCGGCTCCAGCCAGCAGATCCCGACGCAGTTCACGGCCATCGGAATTTTCAGTCAGGTACGGCCACAGCAGTGCCAGCATCAATGGCAAGTAAAACAATGGGTAAAATGTTTCCTGGCCATGGAGCAAGCGAAACAGGACAAACCCGTTTCCGATCCAGATCACAAATGCCGGAATGGCGACGTACGCCGGCCACCCTGCCCGGCGCGTAAGCCAGTGAAAGCCGACAGCACTCGCGCACACATGCAGGGCGACACTGATCTTGGACTGCACTACCGGGTTGGCGAACAGACCGATCAGATTAAACGGGGACAGCGCTCCGGATTGGGGATCGGCCAGACCCGGCACCCCACCGCAGAAATGATGTGCCCAGTGCAACAGTTGAGCAGACCTTAATGCCTCATTCACAGCCAATTGCCAGGCCAGAAACTGGTCGTAGTCTACAATTCCGAAATGGTTCAAAGGAAAAAAAATCGGCCCGTATAATATGCTGGTGAACAGCAACTCCGCAGCGCATACAAATGCCAGCACACGGCTGGCGTATTGCCAGGGGAGCAAATGGGTGGGGGTTACTGGTGCGGCTGAGCTTGGCGGCATAGTGTCAAACTATTTCTGCACTTGCGACGATTTCCGCTGTGTGAATTCGAACCTATTTGAGAAGTGATGAATATCGAGTGCATTTGGATATGGCTCCGGAGAAAGAGCGTTGTATGCAAGATCCAGCTCTGACAATCATTATACCTTGCTACAACTCTGCCGGATTCATACGCCAGACTTTTGCCGACCTCGAGTCCTTCGTGCATAAAGCGGATGATGTGCGCGTGATATTCGTAGATGACGCGAGTAACGACGCCACTGTCGCCATTCTGACCTCGCTCGTGACAGAGTCTGAGTACGCCGCGCGCATGCAGCTACTGCGAAATTCGGAAAATTCCGGCAAAGGCGCGGCTATTGCGCGTGGTCTCTCCGCTGTGAACACGGAATTTGTCTGTTACACCGACGCGGACCTGGCCTACGATACCGGGAATCTGGCCTTTTTCAGAACCCACGCCCGCAGCGGCAGAATTGTCACCGCGAACCGTGTGCATCCGGACTCGATATATCTGATACGACCGCATTTTTTTCGGCACATCGCCAGCAGACATCTCGCCAGTCGCGTCTTGAACCGGCTCATTTCGTTCCTGCTCGTACCGGGCATAGAAGACGCCCAGGCAGGATTGAAATTGGGAGCAACCACCGATCTCCGAGCATGCGTTTCCAAGATGACCTGTTGGCGCTTCAGTTTCGACACCGAACTGCTGACCGCCGCCCATGCCCGTGGCATGGAGATCCGACCGTTACCGGTGCAATTCAAGTATGACCCCGGCAGTTCCACAGTTCGCTTTGCCCGCGATGCGCGCGACATGCTGCTGGCGCTGGCACGGATCTGGATGCGCAAGATCGCCGGCAAATACCAGGACTGAGAAATTTCCAGCAGGGTCGCGCAAAACGAATAGTTGACGCCGAACTCGAAGGACTCCGATTCGTCACTGCTTGCGATTCAAGTCAATTAATTCGCTCGCCGGATTGGTGCGGTCCGGCCAGCGTGACCACGAGCGCTGGAAAAATTCCAGGGCCTGCCCATGCCTGCCGGCTTGGCGATATGCAATCCCGAAAAGATTGTCGAGCATTGCCAGGCCCTCTACGCTGACAGCCTGGTTTTTTTCCATCTCTGCCTTGCGCAATAAATTGATCGCCCGGGTGCCATATTTATTATCTGCATCCAGGAGTACCGCCGCGCGCTCAAGTAAGCCATAGAACCCTCCGCAGCGCCGCTCAATCATTTCATTCAGTAATCTATCAGGGCTATTCAGCAACAATCCTGCGAGTGTGCGGCAATAAACTGCGGTCAATTGCCGGTAGTGAATAAGCTGGCCGACATCATGAGGCTCTCCGCGGGCAAACATCCGCGCGAAGTACGACTCAATATTGGGCTCCAATACGGCACGACCCACGCCTGGCGCCAGATCGCGCCCCACTTCAAAAAAGAGTCCGTGCGAAATCACACCGAATTTATGCGGCAACACACTGTTGTAATAAACCGGACCGCCGTGCTGCTGGATATATTTGTTGACTGCTGCCGCAGTCAATCCTGGTTTATCCACCCGGGGTGAGACAAGCCGATTGGAGAAAAGCTGGCCATTGACACTGAAAATTCGGATATCCGGTCGCACGCCTTCAATCATGTTCTGATAAGCCAACGATCCCGTAGCATAATCACCGAACGTAAAAAGCACCGCGCCTGGCGCCAGAGATTTCAGCAGTGTATCGGCAAATTCCGTCGCCCACTGATCGTGTGCGCGAAAATTGGCTGGGGCATTTTGCAACCAGACACTGCCCACCAGTAGTACAGCCAATGCCGAAGGCAATACCCGGATCGAGCGCATTGCCGGCATTGCGCCATAAATGCGAGCGATGAGAGTCCGTGCGCCGAGGGCGATCCAGATAGCCAGTATGCCGTGCGCGATCAACGGGTATTGCTGGAATGTATGCCGGTGCAAGACATCCCAATCAAATCCAAGCAGCGCAGCCAGCACGAATGTGTTACCGGAAAATGCCAGCACCAGCGCCCAACAATATGATCGTGGCCATGCACGCCACTGCGCCACCAGCCCGGTCAGGCCAAGTGCGGTTCCGAGCCAGCCAAATTGGCGCGCGGCATCAGTTAAGGCAAAACCAGCGTAGCGCAGATTTTCCGCCAAACCCGTACTCGCGCTGTGATCAATTTCCCGATATGGCTGCCTGCTCAGGTAGTACCAAAAATCATTCCAGTTTTCTATCGGGCCAAAAAATGCGATCTCGGACACTTGTGAGCGATAGACCATCCATGCGTAGGGAAGTAAGCCCAGGGAGAACATCACCAGCGGCAAAAATAGCCGGCCAACAAGAATATGTCGCCGTGGCCAGGCTGCCACGAGCAAGGCCGGTGCGGAGAGCAGCATCAACGGCCAATGGTTCGCCAACGATAATCCGAATATTCCCGCAATCCATGTTGCATCCCTCTGCCTTTGTCGCAAGGAAGACTCCGCAACAATTGGATTTGTACAAAACCACAACAGCAGAAAGAACAAAAATGCATTCAATGAATAGACTTCCGCCACAGTCGCCTGCGACCAGAATGTCCCTGAGAATCCGTAACCCAATGCCGCCACCCATGCGGCCAAGCGTGAACCGGTGAAGCGCGCTGTAATACACCACAGCACCACGCAGGCCAGCGCACCAAACACCGCGCTGCATAGATGCACACGAAATGCGGGACTACCGAACGGCAGTTGGGCGAACAGGCCCGCTGCCATGCTGTACAGGGGATATCCGGGCGGATGGGCAACGCCATTGAACCAGGCGGCGAGAATGAAGTAACCATCATCATCAAGCATGACGCCACGCGGGGCGCTGAGGATGTAATTGCCCAACACCAACAGGAATACCGCGGCGGCGGAGCGCCCGATTACCCTCGGCGCAATCTCGGATTGAATCAGCATGTTTCTAATTCAGGCGCTCATGGCTTTACTCCACCGGGTCGCGCCAGGTTAACACCGCGGTGCTGGAGTAATTCCAGACGGCGCCGGCAACTACACCCACCAGGCCGGATAACCACCAGGGCATACCGCTGCCCTGAGTCCAACCGGCCAGCGCTACATTAATCAACGCCCCCAGAGAACAGGCAATATAGAAACTGAACAGGCCGCGCGCAATTTGCAATCCACGTAATCGGCGATCACGGTAGGTAAATAAATTATTGAGAATAAAGTTACTGGTCATAGCCACCATGGTGGCGGTCGCCTGACCGATTAGAAATGCCGCACCCAGATAGCGATGCACCAGCCATAGGACTGCCATATGCACGGCGATACCGCTCAGGCCGACAAGAGAAAATGAGATAAAACGGGCTGGGATCAGCCGACCTAGCAGTTTGTGAACCAGCAAGACCAGGAAATCCCAGATCACACCCAGAGACAGTTTGCTGGCGCCATGTGCGCGGGAGCGCATGGTATAGGCAACCTCGGCATACTTCGGCGACGACGGACTCGACAGCAACATGTCCAACAGAATCTTGAAACCGCGCCCGGACATGCGGCGCATGACCCGCTCAAACCAGTCGCGGCGAAACAGGAAAAAGCCACTCATGGGATCGGAAATCGGAACCCGTGTAAGCGCGCGGGTGAACCGCGTCGCCAGCCGGCTCAGTCGCACACGACCCGGGGCCAACGCCCCCATGCTGCCGGCGTCCGCGTAACGCGTGGCCACAACCAGATCGAGCGCGTCTTCCCGCAAACGCAAAAGCATCTCCGGAAGTATGGATTCGTCGTGCTGCAAGTCTGCATCCATAATGCAGATAACGGGTGCGGTAGTGGCTAATACCCCTTCGATACACGCGGAGGACAACCCGCGCCGGCCCAGGCGTGACAGGCACCGCACCCGGGCATCCCGCGATGCCAACGCGCGGATTACCGCCACGGTAGCATCCGGTGAATCATCATCCACGAACAGCGCCTCCCAATTCCGCCCAGCCAGTACGCGCGCCAGGCCCGCATGCACACGCTCGATGTTGTCGCGCTCATTAAATGTGGGAATGATGATGGCAATTTCAGCGGTCATGCTTTTAGGCAACTCGAAGGGCGCGACAGCAACGGTCGCCGCGCCGCTAATCCAATCCCAATTTCTTCAGACGATACCTGAGCGCGCGCAGGGTTAACCCCAGGTTCCGTGCCGCCGCGGTGCGATTCCATTTGGTTTGCTCGAGCGCGTCCAGGATCAATTTGCGCTCCAGATCACCCAGACTTCCATCCAGTCCGGATTCCGCCGCACCGGCGACCGGAGGACCTGCATGCACATCGCTCCGCGGAAGTTGCAGATCAGCGGCGCGGATCTCGGCTGCCTCACAGAGTGTCACGGCACGCTCAAGAATATTTTCCAATTCGCGCACATTGCCTGGGAATGCATAGTCCATCAGCGCCGCCATCGCCTCAGGAGACAAGCGGCAAAAATCGGTCCCGGGCACAGGCGCAAACCGCGCGAGAATGTGCCGCGCCAGCGGCCCAATATCATCGCGCCGTTCGCGCAGCGGCGGAACATTCAGTTCAATTACATTGATGCGATAGAAAAGATCCTCACGGAATATCCCATTGCGCACTAACGCCGCCAGATTCTTGTGCGTTGCGCTCAGTATGCGCACATTCACCGGCGACTCCGCCTGATCGCCGATGGGTCGCACTTTTTTTTCCTGGATGGCGCGCAGCAATTTAACCTGCATCAATGGTGGCAACTCCGCTATCTCATCCAGAAATAACGTTCCACCATCCGCGGCCTGGAACAAGCCCTGCTTGTCGGCGGCGGCGCCAGTGAAACTGCCCTTGCGATGGCCGAAGAACTCGCTTTCCATCAGTTCGTGGGGAATGGCGCCGCAATTCACCGGCACAAACGGCCCGGTCGCGCGCGGCCCTTCATCGTGGATCATGCGCGCCACAAGTTCCTTGCCGACGCCGGACTCGCCGCTGATGTAAACCGGGGCCTGGCTGCGGGACAGTTTTGCCACCTTCTCACGAATCCGCCGCACCACTTCGCTCTGGCCGATGAGTCGCGGACTTTCGTGGAGTTCCGTTTCCGCGGCGCGCAAGGCATTTTCCACCAGTGTGCGCAGATTACCCAGATCCACCGGCTTATTGAGAAAATCGAACGCGCCCTTCTTCAGCGCCTGGATCGCCGTATCCATGCTGCCATGGGCGGTGATCACGGCCACGGGCAGATTGGGATAGTGCTGCTGCAAGTAACCGACAAAATCCACGCCATCACCATCGGGCAGGCGCATGTCTGTAAGGCAAATGCCGAAACTCCGCTGCTTCAGCAACTCCTTGGCCGTGCGCAGATCCGGCGCGCTGACACTGGTAACCGACATGCCGCTGAGTGTCAGTTCCAGCAGCTCACGGATATCCGGTTCGTCGTCAACAATCAAGGCGCTGCGCATGTGTGGTCCCGCTATGTCTTATGCAACCATGTGGTGCGGTTCTGCCGGCAGGAACAGGATTCGAAAACAGGTACCGTTGGCGCCGCTCCAGGCAAGCTGCAAAGTGGCCTGATTGGCCTCACACAATTCTCTGGCGATATATAGCCCCAATCCAGTACCGTGCGCTTCCGTGGTGAAGAACGGCTCAAATAGTTGCTCATGGAGTTCGGGCGCCACTCCCGGCCCGGTGTCAATGATTTCAATGAATGGGCGCCGCGAATCAGTACGCACACCGCAAGTCAGCGTCAGCAGCGGGGCATGGCGGCTATATCTTAGGCCGTTCTCGCACATATTCCAAAGTATCTGAAACAACTGGTCCGGGTCCATGCGCGCGCGCGCTGCCGGTAATTCAACCCGCGCCAGGACGGCACCCGCGTCAAGATTACTGCGCGCGCAAAACTCGCTCGCGAAACGCCTGATGTTCTCATCCAGATCTATTGCCATTGGCTGGGCACGACTGCGCCGACTGATGCTCAATACGCTTTCAATCATGCCGTTCACACGCCGGGAGTTCTCTTCGATAATGGCGGTGAGACGTCGTTCCTTGCTGTTCTCGGCGACGGACTCCGACAGTAACTGGCTGGCATGACTGATTGCCCCAAGTGGATTGCGCACTTCATGGGCAATGCTGGCGGTGAGCCGCCCCAGAGACGCCAGCTTCAGTTGCTGCGCGCGCTGCCGCAGCAAAGCCACATCTTCAAGGAATATCAACAGGTCCTGGCGCGGACCGGCCCGCAGACGATTAATGGAAACCTGAAGCTCGGCGCCGCCAAGACCCGCCGCTATTACTCTAACCTGGCCGGACTCTGCCGCTGCCCAACCACGTACTGCCGCCGCCAGGGCGGGCGACATATCACCAATCACTTGACCCGCACAGTCAGCGCGTGCACCAAGCAACTGCCGCGCGGCCTCGTTTATAAGACTGATCTTCTGATCTCCATCCAATACCAGCACACCCGACTGCAACTGCTGCACGATGTATTCATTCAGTCGCGCCAGATTTTGCAAGTCGAGTCCGCGCTGCGCCGCGAGCGCCTCGGAGGCCTGCACCCGGGTGGCGAGCGCGTTGCTGATAAAAGCAGTGGCGAAAAAAGTCATGCCGAGAAATCCGGCATGGGTGAAATTCGGCTGTGGATAAAACCGGCTCAGGTGCAGGTATGCCTCGTGGCCCAGTACCGCCATGGCCGCTATTGCGGCAAACAGGATGCCGATTTTTCCCGGGATAAGCAGTGCGCCACCGGCGACGACAATCACCAACAACATGCCAAATCCGCTGGACAGGCCATCGCTGGCGTACATGAGCAAGGTAATCACCACAACATCCATCAGTACCTGACCCGCCACCTGCAGCTTGTAGCGCGGGAAGCGATACGCAGCGGGGACAAAAACGGCCAGAGACGTCACCAGATACAGGTGCGCGGCAACGGCGAACAACCTCTGATCGAACATGCCCAGCGGCTCCGGCAACTGCCCAAACCAGTACAGCGCTACAAACAGACCGGCAACCAGCACCCGGTAGCCATTGAAATAATTCAGCGCGCGCCAGTTGGTATCTTCGCGCTGCGCCACAGGATTCAGAACATTCATGGCGTCTGCGCCGGTCCCAGCCGGCGGTGGGCATCTGAACAATAAGACACATCACCCGCCGGGAAGGCGTCCGCGACCGGCACGAAAACGCCGCACTGGGCGCAGCGCACCATGTGTGCAACCGTTTTACCGTTTGCTTTGGACACAGGCGCGCCGATCCCGCGCAGTAACCGTGACAATAAACGGACCACGAGAATCAATAACACCAAGAGCAGCAGGATGCGCAGCATGTTCGTTCAGTTTTGCGATATACCTGTGTAAACTGGCCCCAACTTGCGGCACCCAGTCCGCCAGCGCATCGGGGAAAGACCACTTGGTCGGATACAGTTCATGAATCTGCACGAATACCAGGCAAAGATCCTGTTTACA
>JAYUHG010000162.1:0-1890 GCA_043767195.1 Gammaproteobacteria bacterium
GGGAGGCGGCGCGGGACTGGTGTGTTGTTGCGACATGGCGGTGGCCGCGACCAGCGCAACCTTTGCATTCAGTGAAGTGCGCCTGGGACTGATCCCCGGCACTATCAGCCCCTATGTGGTGCGAGCCATGGGTCGGCAGGCGGCGCGACGCTATTTTCTCACGGCGGAAAGATTCGATGCGACCACCGCCCATCAACTGGGCCTGGTGTCCGAAGTTGTGGAACCAGCGGCACTGGATGTGTCGGTAGAACGGCTGACCCAGGCATTGCTGGACGGCGGTCCCCAGGCCGTGCGCGCCGCGAAGCAACTCATTAATGATGTGGCTGATCAGAAAATTGATGCCGAACTCATGGCCATGACTTCCCAGCGCATCGCCCACATTCGCGCTACGCCGGAAGCACAAGAGGGCTTGTCCGCGTTCCTGAACAAGCGACCCCCGGCCTGGAAGAAATAATGTTCGGCAAGATCCTCATTGCCAATCGCGGCGAAATCGCCTGCCGCATCATGCGCACCGCCACCCGCATGGGCATTCGCACCGTGGCGGTATATTCCGAGGCCGATGCCGGCGCGCGGCATGTAGCCCTGGCCGATGAGGCGCTGGCCATTGGTCCGGCGGCGGCACGGGAAAGTTATCTCAATATTGATCGCATCATCGCCGCTGCGCGCCAGTGCGGCGCCGAGGCCATTCATCCCGGCTACGGATTTCTTTCCGAGAACGAAGACTTCGCCACGGCCTGTGTGCAGGCCGGCATCACATTTATCGGGCCATCTGCCACATCCATCGCCGCCATGGGTTCCAAGAGCCAGGCCAAGGCCTTGATGCTGCGCGCCAAGGTGCCGGTGGTGCCTGGTTATCACGGTGACGATCAGACTGATGCGTTATTGAAGCGCGAGGCTGAAAGCATCGGCTTGCCGGTGTTGATCAAGGCCTGTGCCGGTGGCGGCGGCAAGGGCATGCGCGTAGTGCATGACGCCAGAGGCTTTGCCTCGGCCCTGGAAGCCTGCCGGCGCGAATCAAAAGCCGCCTTTGGTGATGACCGCGTGTTAGTGGAAAAATATCTGGAGCAACCGCGCCATGTGGAGATTCAGGTGTTCCGGGATTCCCATGGCAATGGCGTTTTCCTGTTCGAGCGCGATTGCTCCATTCAACGCCGGTATCAAAAAGTTTTGGAAGAAGCGCCAGCCCCGGGTATCACGCAAACACAGCGCAATAACATGGGACAGGTGGCGCTGGCCGCCGCAGATGCCATTGATTATCTGGGCGCCGGCACCGTGGAGTTCATTCGTGATTGCGACGGCACTTTCTATTTCATGGAGATGAACACGCGCCTGCAAGTGGAACATCCGGTCACGGAACTGATCACCGGCCAGGATTTGGTGGAATGGCAATTGCGGGTGGCCGCCGGCCAGCCACTGCCGTTGAAACAGGATCAATTAAATCTGAACGGCCATGCCATTGAAGTGCGCATCTGCGCCGAGGATCCGGAACGGGACTTTCTGCCGGCCACAGGCCATCTGACCCATCTGCGCTTTCCAAGCGACACCATGCATATCCGCGTGGACAGCGGTGTGCGCGCCGGCGATAGCATTACAGTGCATTACGATCCCATGATCGCGAAATTGATTGTCTGGGGTCAGGATCGGGACGATGCATTACGGCGCATGCAGGCGGCGCTGGCGGAGACCCAGGTGGCCGGTGTGCGTACCAATATTGATCTGCTGGCGTCCATTGTGGCACATCCCGATTTCCGCGCCGGTCGTCTCGATACCGGCTTCATCGAACGCAATCGGGACGCGCTGCTGACACCGGCACGGCAATTGGGCACCACCACGCTGGCGTTGGCTGCGTTACACATATTAATGACACGGGCACGGCGCGCGAGTGAAGCC
>JAYUHG010000163.1:0-4522 GCA_043767195.1 Gammaproteobacteria bacterium
GTTGGCATCAAGATCTTCGGCAGTGATCTCTCGGTGATCGAGGATATTGGCAAGCGCATTGAGATGATCGCACAGCAGGTCCCCGGAACCCGCAGTGTCTACGCGGAGCGTGTCGCCGGGGGTTTTTTCCTGGACTTCGACATCAAGCGCGAAGCGATCGCCCGCTACGGGCTGACGGTGATGGATGTCGGGCAGATCATCGAGTCCGCCATTGGCGGCGAAAGCATCGCGACCACTATTGAAGGGCGCGAGCGTTACCCGATAAACGTACGTTATCTGCGCGAACTGCGCGATGATCCGGACAGTCTGGGGCGCATCACGATAGCTACCCTATCCGGTGCGCAGGTGCCGCTGGCGCAACTGGCGGATATCGAACTGGTCAGCGGCCCGGCCATGATCCGCAACGAGGACGGCATGCTGGCCGGCTACGTATACGTGGATATGACCGGGCGTGACATCGGTGGCTATGTCACGGACTTGAAGCGTGCCGTGCAAGCGCAGGTGAAACTGCCCACGGGTTATACGCTCGCCTGGTCCGGACAGTATGAATTCATGCAGCGCGTGCAGGAGCGGCTCAAGATCTTCGTGCCGCTCACGATAATCATCATCTTTGTGCTGTTCTATTTCGCCTTTCGCTCGGTCGCCGAAACCATGATGGTGATGCTTGGCGTGCCGTTCGCACTGGTGGGTGGTTTCTGGTATCTGGCTCTGCTGGGCTACAACATGAGCATTGCCGTGTGGGTCGGCCTCATCGCCCTGGCGGGCGTCGCCGCTCAGACCAGCGCGGTGATGATCGCGTATCTCGACGGGGCATATCGACGGCGCTGCAAGGCCGGTGCGATTACCTCGCTGGAGGATTTGATCGATACCGTGCA
Source organism: Gammaproteobacteria bacterium (assembly GCA_043767195.1). Lineage (GTDB taxonomy): Bacteria > Pseudomonadota > Gammaproteobacteria > Eutrophobiales > Eutrophobiaceae > 2-02-FULL-61-13. Next base: position 876 of record JAYUHG010000163.1, read on the forward strand.
GAACGGCGCGGTGGAACGTATTCGGCCCATGGCCATGGCCGGCCTCGCGAATATTCTCGGACTGTTGCCGATAATGTGGGCCAGTGGCACCGGCGCGGATGTAATGAAGCGGCTCGCGGCGCCCATGGTCGGGGGCGTGCTTTCGGCAATGTTAATGACACTGATCGTCATTCCCGTGGTCTACACCTTATGGCGCTGGCACACGGACCTCGGCCCGCGGTTGAGCCCGGGAAGCCGTGAGCCGGCGCGCGCCGGGAATGTTGCGTAGTTTTGGTGCAATTTGTGCTGCGTATGCCTCCGATTGGCGCATGTCTGGCCCGGGATTGCCCGGTTGGGACGCCTCAACAGCCATGGCATAGAAGTTGCTGCGTACCAGGAGGAAGAATCTGTGGCCGGATTTGCTTCGGCCATCGGTATTGTTGTTAATGTAACTGAAACGGAGGAAGGCAAATATGAAAAATCTTGTGACAATGATTGCGGCATTGGCGTTCACCTTAATGGCAACGCTGTTGCCTGCCGCGGCAGGCGAGGCAGAGTCGTACCATCTCAAGGACGGATCGATGCTCTATATTCAGGCGGGTGGGAACATGAAAATGGTGGATAAAGCCGGGAAACCCATGCACATGGAAGAAGATGTGCCGATGGAGCTGGAGGATGGCTCTATTATCATGATGCGGCACAACCATGTGTGGAAACGTCTAGGCCCCCCAGGCAAGGGTCCCGAAGTTCTGACGCACGAGTGAACCGAATGGCTGGCGCGTATTTCGGCAAGGGGCGCGCCAGCCTTGGCAGTTAGCAGCGGCGGGTTTCCGGCGGGCTGCCTGATGCACGCCGTCAAAGCGATGCTCGACGGTGACCTCGTCCAGCTTCTGTTTCAGGAGTGTCACTTGGTCCAGTAGCAGCGTCACAGCCTGTGCCGCTGCCGTTGGACACAAATACTGACTTGGATCAAACCCCAATCTGCCGGGCGCCATAAACTTAGTTCCGGCAGAGGCGAAGATCGCGAATTCGTGCGTGATAAGGGCATCTTGTCCGGGAGGTTTGTATGGCAATAAAGAGTTTGTCCAAGACGAAACTCAAATCCCTGGTGGCCCGCAAGGTAGTGGGAATTGCACCAGGGAAATCCAGAGGTTCTGTACCGGAAGAGCAGCGCTTGATGATGATCCGCGAGGCCGCCTACTTCCGGGCGCAGAATGCCGGATTTTGCGGCGACTCTGCTGAGCACTGGTTCGCCGCCGAAGCGGAAATAGATCGGCAACTACGACGCAACTAATTCAGCCGCTGCTCCAAACCGTCCCAGGGAGCGGAGTCACCGTTTCGCGCGATCCGGCCGAACATCATGCGCACGAGGATGTATACGTGGCCATTCGCGATGCATTCAATCCGGAGCAGCACAGACTGGAGAACTACATGCGCCGGCGCCGCGGCAACGTGAAACGCCACCGTCCGGTCGAGGTGCCCGCGGACGCGCAACGCGACCGTCAGAAGCCGGGCTGACTTGCACCTCAAGGCAAATCAAGAACAGTGTCAGGATCGTCCCGATTATCGGAACAGCCTTTGCATAGTCGCGAAAATTATCAGACATTAACGATGTGATGGGGTCTCACCCCGGGTAGGGAATCCAGTGGACAAAAACGGAGAATCTGAACTGCAGCTACGGCTGAAGCAGGTGTTGAATGAGCTGGAAGAGATTGAGCTGAAGCTGCGCCGACGCAAGAAATGAATGTCCTCTGGGTAAGGTGTGTTCATCAAGCAACTTGGCTTGCTCGAAAGACCCAATTTTGGCAGATGCCAAAACATGGGGCTTTCCATTTCAAACAATTATCAAGGTGATGCCGATGAGGGTAGTATCCGAGTTTGAATTTGTCATTCCGGTCGCAGCGCGTTAGTGGATTTGATTCGAAGGAAGCGCAGAATTAGCACAAGGCTTCGCTCTCTCTGGACCACTCCCCTGGCTGACGACGCGGAAATGCCGACATGGGGTAAAAGATGACCCAAGTATGAAGGCGCCACTAGATTTCCATCTCCTCTCCGCGGTAGAAGTTTGTTCCAGTCTGGAATCATCGTCTGCGGGGTTGGCATCCGCGGAGGCAGCGACCAGACTGTTACACCAGGGATCCAATGAACTGTGAGCCTCGGCGCACGTATCGCCATGGGCGATTCTGCTCGCGCAGTTCAAGAATGCCTTGATCGTCATTCTGTTAATCGCCACGGCCTTGTCCGCGTTTCTGGGTCATGGCGTCGAGGCCATCGCCATCGCCGTCATCGTGCTGTTCGCGGCACTGCTCGGGTTTGTGCAGGAATATCGGGCTGAGCGCGCGGTCGAATCTCTGCGCCGGATGGCGGCGCCCACGGCCACCGTGCTCCGGGACGGTGACGAACATGAGATCCCGGCTCGGGAACTGGTGCCGGGGGATGTAGTGATCCTGCGTGCCGGCAACCGGGTTCCCGCGGATTGCCGGTTGCTTGAAGCCAGCAACCTGCAGGTGCAGGAGGCAGCGCTGACGGGGGAATCCCTGCCCGTGGAAAAGACCACGCTTCCGCTGGCCGTGGCCGCGCTGCCCCTCGGTGACCGCAGCAACATGATCTTCGCCGGAACCAGTGCGACTTATGGCCGTGGTCGCGGCATCGTCGTCGCCACCGGCATGCAGACCGAATTCGGCCGCATCGCCCGGATGCTGGAGTCCGTTGCGGCGGGTCGTACGCCGTTGCAGGAGAATCTTGATCGGCTCGGCCACCTGCTGGGGCAGGTGGCATTGGTGATTGTGGCTGTGATCATCGTGCTCGGGCTGCTGCGCGGCCAGCCGTTCGCGGACATGCTGATCTTCGGCATTGCGCTGGCGGTGGCAGTTGTACCTGAGGCGCTGCCGGCGGTGGTGACCATTTCGCTGGCCATCGGTGTGCAGCGGCTCATTCGCCGCCGTGCACTGATGCGCCGGCTGCCGGCAGTGGAAACACTCGGCAGCACATCCGTAATCTGCACCGACAAGACCGGTACGCTGACCCGGGACGAAATGACAGTGCGCCAGATCTGGATCGGCGGCAAGCTGCTGGAACTCACCGGCACCGGTTATGACCCGGTCGGCGAAGTTCGGCTGGCTGGTCGCACAACCGCACCGGACGCACCCTTGCTCCGGCTCTTGCGTGCCGGCGCCTTATCCTCCGACGCCGATCTGGTACGCAACGAAGGTGACGGACACTGGCACATCAAGGGCGATCCCACGGAGGGGGCGCTGGTAGTTGCCGCGGCGAAGGCCGGTCTGCGCGCGCCGGATCTGGAATTGCAATATCCGCGTGTGGACGAGATCCCGTTTGCCTCCGAGCGCAAGCGCATGACTACGCTGCATCAGTCCCATGACGGCATGCTGGCCTGCGCCAAGGGCGCACCGGAAATCATTTTGGCTTCGTGTACGCATGTGGTGATGGCCGACGGTGATATTGAACTGAATATTGCCCAGCGCAACGCCATCCTGGCAACTGTGGCCGATCTGGCCGACGCGGGCCTGCGCGTGTTGGCGCTGGCGGCCCGTGACAATGCGACCCGGGAAACCGCCGAGCGGGATCTGACATTGCTTGGACTGGTGGGGATGATAGATCCGCTGCGCCCCGAGGCCGGGCCCGCCGTGCAACTTTGCAATGCAGCCGGG
>JAYUHG010000164.1:0-4509 GCA_043767195.1 Gammaproteobacteria bacterium
CATCTGTACCTCAGTCAACCATGTGGTCTGCCATGGCATCCCCGGGGAACGACTACTCAAGGATGGCGACATCATCAATATTGATATTACCGTCATCAAGGACGGGTTCCACGGCGATACCAGCAAGATGTTTTTTGTCGGCGCGCCTTCCATCCGGGTAAAGCGGCTGGTGGAGGTCACCTACGAATGTCTGGTATTGGGGATCAAAATGGTGCGGCCCGGCACACGTCTTGGGGATATTGGCCATGCCATCCAAACCCACGCCGAAGAGCGCAATTTTTCCGTGGTGCGCGAATATTGTGGTCATGGAATCGGCCGGCAATTCCATGAAGACCCCCAGGTCCTGCATTACGGAGAACGCAATACCGGTCTGACCCTGGAGCCGGGCATGACCTTCACCATTGAGCCCATGATCAATGCCGGCAAGCGCCAGGTCCGGCTGTTGCCGGACAAGTGGACCGTAGTAACCAAGGATCGTTCCCTGTCAGCACAATGGGAACACACAGTCCTGGTTACCAGTACCGGGGTGGAAGTGCTGACCCGCCGCCCCGACGAAGCACTCTGACCCATGTGGTTCGAGAACATCCCCGACGAGCGTCTGTTCAATCAGGCCCAGTTTCAAATGGCGGCAGCGGACGGAATACCGCCGCTGAAGTTCAGCAAACAATTATTGCAAGACGCCCGCTCGTACTTGCATGACTTATTCATGCAGGGTCGCCGCATTGACGAGGTGTTATACAAACACACCTGGTTCATTGACCAGGTACTGACCGCAATCTGGCGTTGCATCATCACTGAACCCGGCGTAACGCTGGTGGCCGTTGGCGGCTACGGTCGAGGCGATCTGCTGCCGGGTTCGGACGTTGATCTCATGATCCTGACCCCGCCACGTATTAATGCCGCGCTGCGGGCACAAATTGAGCGTTACCTTACTTACCTGTGGGACATGGGACTGCAAGTGGGTCACAGTGTGCGCACCGTGAGCCAGTGCGTCACCGAGGCAAAAGCCGATGTCACCGTGGCCACCAATCTGATCGAGGCACGATATGTATGCGGAGAATCGCATTTGTTTGATGACATGGTCCGTGCCACCGGCGCGGATCAGATTTGGCCCACGCACAAATACTTCAAGGCAAAGTTCTCTGAACAGAGCGCACGGCATCAGCGCTATGAACACTCTGAACACAGTCTGGAACCCAATGTAAAGGAAGGCCCAGGCGGCCTGCGCGACATCCAGATGATCGGCTGGGTGGCCAAGCGTCATTTCGGCGCGCAACGCCTGCTGGAGCTGGTGCAACACGGGTTTCTGACCGAGCAGGAGTACCAGACTTTGGACCGGGCGCGCGCATTCCTGTGGCGCCTGCGCTTCGCGTTACATTCGCTTGCCGGACGGCGCGAAGACCGGCTGCTGTTTGACCATCAGAAAAGCGTAGCGCGCATATTCGGCTTTACCGCGGATGGCAATCAGGGCGTGGAACAATTCATGCGTGAGTATTACCGCACAGCGCGGGAAGTGAGTCGCCTTAACGAAATGCTGTTGCAGCATTTTCAGGAAATCATCCTGGCCGCCGGCAAGCGCGAGAAAATCGAGCCGCTCAACAACCGCTTTGAACTGCACGGCGACAGCATTGCCGTGCGTAACGATAATATTTTCAAACGCCACCCATTCGCGCTGCTGGAGTTGTTCCTGCTGATTCAACAGGATCCGCGCATCAATGGTGTGCGCGCCAGCACCATCCGTCTGGTACGGGAGTCCGTTGCTCTGATTGATGAGAAATTTCGCGCGGACATTCGCAATCGCAGCCTGTTCATCGAGATCATCCGCCAGCCGCGCATGGTGGGGCACGAACTGCGCCGTATGCACCGCTATGGTGTACTGGGTGCCTATTTACCGGAGTTTGCCGCCGTCGAGGGGCTCATGCAGTTCGATCTGTTTCATATCTACACCGTGGACGAACATATTCTTTTCGTGGTGCGCAATATGCGGCTGTTTGGCCTGGAGGAATATGCGCAGCGATTCCCCCTGTGCCGGCGTGTTCTGCAGAACATTCCGAAACAGGAATTGCTGTACCTCGGCGGCATATTTCATGACATCGCCAAGGGCCGCGGCGGAGATCATTCCGATGTGGGTGCCACCGATGCCGAGGAGTTTTGCCGACGCCACCAGTTGCCGGAATTTGATGCGCGGCTGGTAGGCTGGCTGGTGCGGCACCACCTGCTGATGTCAAAAACCGCCCAACGCGAAGACATTCATGATCCCGATACCGTGAACCGTTTTGCCGCCACGGTGCGGGACGTGATGCATCTGAATTATCTGTTTCTGCTTACGGTCGCGGACATGGCCGGCACCAACCCCAAGCTCTGGAACAGTTGGAAGGCGGCGCTGCTGGGAGATCTCTATGAAATGACCCTGCGCGCGCTGCGGCGCGGCCTGGAGCGCCCTATTGATAAGGAGGAACGTATCGCCGAGGTCAAGGCCGAGGCGCTGGCATTGTTGAATGGAGAGCTGGCGCTAGGCGCGAATACGGAAGAAATTTGGGGCGGGCTGGGGGAGGATTACTTTATCCGCCACTCGCCGGATGAAATCGCACGCCATACCCTGGCCATTTCCCGGCAAACACGGACCGCGCAACCCCTGGTGCTGGTGCGCGAAATCACCCACCGCGGCGGCACTGAGATATTCATTTACATGCCCGACCACGACAATATTTTCTCTCGCGCCGTGCGCACCATGGATCGCCTGGGGTTGAATATCCTCGACGCCCGCATCATTACTTCCACCAGCGGCCATACTCTGGATACATTTATTGTGCTGGAGAACACCGGAGAACCGGTCCATGGCGTCGAGCGCGTAACCGAAATACGCACCAGGCTGGAACAGGCCTTGAACGCATTGGATCAACCCATGGCCCGCCCCAGCCATGTCAGTCCGCGCCGGCTGAAACACTTCAAGATCCCGACCCAGGTCAGCTTCAGCGACGACGCAGCTAACGGGCGCACCATGATGGAAGTCATTGCCACGGACCAGCCTGGATTTCTCGCGGCGGTAGGCAGCGCCATGGAAATCTGCGGCGCTCGCCTGCAAGGCGCAAAAATTGCCACCTATGGGGAACGCATCGAAGACATTTTTTTCATCACCGATCACAATAACAAGCCCTTGCTTGATGAACCGCAGATGGCCCGTCTGCGCCTGACTATTACCGAAAATCTCGCCTCCAATTGACGGCAGCACCCGCCTCCATTGCTGATCTGCTAACCCGCGCAACCGCTCTGGGTGGAATGACACTGGGGCAACTGGCGGCACGGCATGGAATGCCGATCCCGGCCAATCAACTCCGGCATAAGGGTTGGGCGGGTGGGTTACTGGAACTGGCGCTGGGCACGGAGTCCGGCTCCCGGCCGGAGCCGGACTTCCCGGCCTTGGGTGTGGAACTCAAGACCTTGCCGGTCAATGCCCAGGGCAAACCACAGGAGTCCACATACATTTGTATAGCCGCACTTGATGGCCGCCCGGAGTCCTGGGAAACATCACTGGTACGGAAAAAACTTGCCTGCGTACTTTGGGTGCCCATCGAGGCGGACAAGTCTCAAGCGCTGGCGCAACGGCGCATCGGCACACCTTTTCTCTGGCATCCGAGCCCCGAGCAGGAGTGTCAATTGCGCAGCGATTGGGAAGAAATCATGGAACAGATTGCCACCGGCAATATTGATCGAGTCTCGTCGCGCCAGGGCCGCTGGCTGCAACTACGCCCCAAGGCCGCCAACGCCCGCGCCCAAGCGCCGGGATTCGACCATGCGGGTAATCCCTCTACTACATTGCCCCGGGGCTTTTACCTGCGCAGCTTGTTCACGGCGCAAATACTTGCGCAGCGCGGCGGCCCACGGCCACATGCCGACGCTGCGTTATGATAATGCTCATGAACTCCGCACAACCCCTGCCATCCACGATTGCGAACCGGCGCCTGAGTGTGGCGCCGATGATGAATCACACGGATCGCCACTTCCGCGTCCTGCTCCGGCTCATCTCCCGGCACGTCATGCTGTACACGGAAATGATCACCACCGGCGCGCTGCTGCATGGAGCGGCGCAGCGACGCCTGGCGCATTCCACCATGGAAAGTCCCGTGGGTCTGCAATTGGGCGGCTCGGATCCGGTGGCGTTGGCGCGCTGCGCACATCTGGCACAGGAAACGGGCTACGATGAAGTAAATCTGAATGTGGGTTGCCCCAGCGACCGCGTACAGGAGGCGCGCTTCGGCGTCTGCCTGATGGCGGAACCCGATCTGGTTGCCGAATGCGTTTCCGCCATGACCGCGGTCGTGAAAATCCCGGTAACGGTCAAGACCCGCATCGGCATTGATAATCGGGACAGCTATGAGCAACTCGTGGACTTTATCGCCAAAGTCAGCACCGCGGGCTGCGCGACTTTTGCCATCCATGCGCGCAAGGCTTGGCTCAAGGGGCTGAGTCCGCGGGAGAACCGGCACCTGCCGCCTTTGCAATACCCAA
>JAYUHG010000165.1:0-1872 GCA_043767195.1 Gammaproteobacteria bacterium
CCGACGGTCTGGGTGTGTCTCCCGCGCCCGAGGCCCCGTTGACCACGGGTGCGCAGATGGAACAACTGTACCAACACCTGGAACAGACGCTCATTGATATAGGATTTTACGATCCGGACAAACCAATGTTGCTGATGCGGCGTCTGAAGCGTTTGTTCAATCGTGCGCAACTGGATGCTAATGAATACAACATTCTGCGCGGCATTCTCGCCGCGACGCAGAATAAGGTGAAAAACCGGGGTGAGTAACCGAGGGGGTCAGCGTACCAATACGGTTTCAGTCGTTGCTTCACGTTCAGATACAGAGCCGGCGCGCCACGCGGTTTCCCCCTGTTCGGAGAGGATTGCCAATGCGGCAACTGCGTCGGCGGGGTCCACCACCACCACCATGCCGATGCCGCAATTAAATGTGCGCAACATTTCCTGCGTTGCCACGTTACCGGCTTTTTGCAGCCAGTGGAAAATTTCCGGCCATTGCCAGGAAGAAGCATCGAATTGCGCCGCGGTTTTTTCCGGCAGTACCCGTGGCACGTTTTCAATGAGTCCACCGCCGGTGATGTGGGCCATGCCCTTCACTTCAATCTTGCTGATCAAATTCAACAACGGACGCACGTAGATGCGCGTGGGTTCCAGCAACACCTCGGCGAAGCTGCGATCTTCAAGCCGGTCATCCAGTTTTGTCCCGCTGTCCGCCAGCAGGCGCCGCACCAGGGAAAACCCGTTGGAATGCACACCGCTGGACGCCAGCGCCAGGATCGCGTCACCGGCGCGGATGCCGCTGCCGTCAATGATCCCGTCGCGCTCCACGGCGCCCACGGCGAAGCCGGCAAGATCATAATCACCAGCCTGATAGAGTCCGGGCATCTCCGCGGTCTCACCGCCGACCAGGGCGCAGCCCGCCAACTCACAACCGCGGGCAATGCTGTTCACCACGCGCTCGGCGACGCCTACATCCAGTTTGGCGCAGGCGAAATAATCCAGGAAGAACAGCGGCTCGGCGCCCTGCACCAGCAGATCGTTGACGCACATGGCCACCAGATCAATGCCGATACCATCGTGGCGACCGGACTCAATGGCCAGCTTCACTTTTGTACCCACGCCATCAGTGCCGGACACCAGGATTGGATCCCGGTAACCAGTCGCCTTCAGATCGAACAGCGCACCAAAACCGCCCAGCCCGCCCATGACGCCACTGCGCCGGGTGCGCGCCACAGCGGGCTTGATGCGGTCCACCAGCAGTTCGCCGTTGGCGATGCTGACGCCGGCATCGGCATAGGTAATCGGAGTGGGGTCGCGCTTTGACATGGGAGGCAATGGTATCGGCGCGGCGCGGGGGCGGCAATCCTTGACTTGCCCTGGGGGCTTCAATAGCTTGGCGGCCATGGGACGCGCACTTCGCCTTTTTCTCATTCTGCTTTGTTTCGCGCCTGTGGCGCAGGCGGTCCGCGTTTCCGGTCTGTATGAGGCGGAAGTGGCGGTGCCGGATCAATCCAACAGCGCCCGCGTTCAGGGCGTGGTGAATGCACTGCGCTCCGTCATCATCAAGCTCACTGGTGACCGGGCGGCGCCGGAAAAGCCGGATGCGGGGCTGATCCTGCGGTCCGCCGAACGCTATCTACTGCAATACCGGTATCAGGAGGCAGGATCATCCGCTGATCCAGCCGCGGCATCGGCGAGTCCGGAACTGAGGTTGTGGGCGCAGTTCAGCCAAGGCGCGCTGGATCGGGACCTGCGCAGCGCGGGATTGTCACTCTGGGGCGCGGAACGCCCGTCCACATTGGCCTGGGTCGCCGTCAATGACGGCAGTGGCTGGCGCTGGGCCGGTGGAGAAGACGGTGCCGGATGGTTTCAGTCGCAGGTGGAAGTCCATGCA
>JAYUHG010000166.1:0-4504 GCA_043767195.1 Gammaproteobacteria bacterium
CACTTCCGCTTCCAGGGCATTAATCTGCTCAACTGACATGCGCAGTCGTTTGAGCACACGCTCATTTCTGCTGCCGAATATGCGGGTAAAAAATTTACCGAACATGATGACTCTACCAGGCCTGCGCGCCAAAAACGGCGCGCAGGGCGAGTTTAGGGAAGATCAAGGGGGGTGAATTCTAAACGAAACTTTGCAAGTATTGCAGAATCCACGCTATAAATTCATTTTGCCGCGTGGATTCAGATACTCGCCATTGCGAACCACTTCAAAATGCACATGGGTACCGGTAGTACGACCGGAGGCCCCCATCAACGCCACAATCTCGCCTTTCTTTACCTTGTCACCGACGCCGACCAGATTCTTGCTGTTATGCCCGTAACGCGTCACGTAACCATTGCCATGACTGACTTCCACCAGATTCCCGTATCCCAGGCGCGGACCTGACCAGATGACAATCCCGGCGGCCACGGCGGTGATAGGGGATCCGGCCGGGCCGGCAAAATCCACGCCTGAGTGAAATTCGCGTCTGCCGGTAATCGGATCGGTGCGGAACCCAAACGACGATGACAACCAGAACTCCGACACCGGAGATCCGTTCGGATGGGTCTGCTCTCGAAGTGTGCGATCCATCATGATTGACTCCAGTGCCGAGAGCTTGTCCGACTTGTCATGCAGCGCGCGTTCCAGATCGGCCAGCGTCAGGAGAAAATCCCCGGTACCCAGCGACTGCTGCGCCACCGTGGGTTCGGGACCGCCCATGCCGGGTGGATTGTCCACGCCGAATTCCATGTCCAGATCCGCCATCGCGGCCAGCCGCGAACCCAGCGCATCCAGTCTGAGTACGTGACCCTGCAGGATACTGACACGACTGGCCATGGCGTCCAGCGACTTCTCCGCCTCAAGCCGTGTCTGGGTGACGATCTCAATCTGTTCTTCCAGATCCTGTTTCCAGACCGAACCCGCGTCGCTGCGCAAGCTGTCGCGTATATCCCGGGCGTGGGCGACGGCATAGTGAAGCCCGCCGTAAAAAGCTCCCCCCAACCCGGTGACAAAAGTCAGTAGCAACAGTACGCCTGCCACCGGTCCCACCGAAACACTCAGGCTCTTTCGCCGGCTGCCCGGCAGGAATATGATTCTCATAACCACCCCACCCGATAATTATTATGGCCGCGTCCCGCAGCTACTCCCCCACAACTGTGCAAAGCCTTCTGTCCCCCGGGACAGGAGCCCTGTCACGCCTCTGTGCCCAAACCGACGAACTCTCCCGGGTCAATCGGCTACTGATGAATCTGTTACCCAACCCGCTGGCGCTGCATGTGCGCGTCTGCGCGGTGCAGGCAAATACTCTGGTGCTGCAAACCGATTCTCCGGTCTGGTCCACGCGTCTACGCCTCGAACAACAACAACTGCTGGCTGGAATCCAGACCCTGGACGGGCTTGCTTGCATCAGCAACATCCGCGTCACCGTAACCGTGCCGGCAACTCCGTCCGCAATCAAGGAGCTACCAAAGCCCCGGCTATCCGCCGCTGCCGCGGCCATACTGTCACAGTGCGCTGAATCCCAGACTGACCCCGCCTTGCGCGCCTCCCTGACCCGCCTGTCCCGGCGAGTCTGAGACGGAACCGCGGTCTGCGCCGCGTTCTCCGATCAGGTGGACGGGATCGGTTGCATGAAGGATATCGGTACGTTTACCTCGCTGTCGAAACTGACCAATTCCCATGCGTCTTTTTGCTGCAGCAACAACGCCAGCAGCCGATTATTCAATTCGTGACCGGATTTGTAACCCCGGAATGACCCGATCAGGCTGTGCCCAAGCAGGTACAAGTCTCCAATGACATCCAGGATCTTGTGTTTGACACACTCATCCTGGTAACGCAACCCGTCTTCATTCAATACGCGGTAATCATCCACTACAACCGCGTTATCCAGACTGCCCCCCAATATCAAATTGCGCTGACGCAACAACTCCACATCGCGCATGAAACCAAAGGTCCGGGCTCGGCTGACTTCCTTTACAAATGATGTGGTGGAAAAATTGATTTCGGCATGGCAATTCTGGCTGTTGAACATCGGGTGATCGAACTGAATGGTAAACCCGACCCGGAAACCGTCAAATGGCTCGAACATGGCCCACTTGTCGTTATCCTCAACGCGCAAGGTCTTTTTAATGCGCAGAAACCGTTTCGGGAAATTCTGCTCCTCAATACCCGCGGACTGGATCAGAAACACAAATGGACCCGCGCTACCGTCCATGATCGGTACTTCATCCGCCGACAGGTCAATGCAGGCATTATCCACACCAAACCCCGCCAGGGCCGACAACAAGTGTTCAACCGTTGAAATACGCACATCACCCTTTACCAGGGTGGTGGACAACTTGGTATCACCGACATTTTCCGGGCAGGCCGGAATGGAAACCGGGGGATCCAGATCAGTGCGCCGAAAAACGATTCCGGTTCCGGCAGCCGCCGGTCGTAAAGTCAAATAGACCTTTTTGCCGGTGTGCAAGCCAACCCCGGTAGCTCGGATTACATTTTTCAGTGTGCGCTGTTTTATCATTAGTATTGTCTCAAGCGACGTCCTGGAACCCCGAGCTGCACCAGAGTGGGTTTTTACGGGCAAAACCTGCCAGTGTCAAGCATTCCGATCCCCTCCTTCCGCTGGCTATTTCAATAAAATCAAATAGTTAATCCGCCTGGCGCCGCAAAAACGCCGGGATGTCCAGGTAATCCTGGTCATCGGGCGCCGACTCCCGCTTGGCCACCGCCGGGGTCTGCATGGCGCTGCGACGGATGATCGCCGGCTTATCCAATTCCCGGTAATCCACATCCCCGCCCACGGTCCGCACCAGTTTCACCCGCGCTACCTCGGCATTGGCCGCGGTGGCGTGACCCAGACCAGTGGCAACGATGGTCACACGCATTTCCCCGCTCATTTCCGGGTCAATGACCGTCCCCACCACCACCGTGGCGTTGTCGGACGCAAACTGCTTCACCGTGTTGCCCACCTCGTCAAATTCGCCGATGGTCAGATCAAGCCCGGCGGTGATATTGACCAGGATGCCCTTGGCGCCGGACAGATTGACATCCTCAAGCAACGGACTGGAGATCGCAGCCTGCGCCGCCATCTTGGCACGATCCTCACCCTGAGCTTTGCCGGTCCCCATCATGGCCATGCCCATTTCGGACATCACCGTGCGAACGTCGGCAAAATCCACATTGATCAGACCGCGGCAGGTGATCAATTGCGCAATGCCCTGCACCGCCCCCAGCAAGACATCGTTCGCCGCCGCGAACGCACTCAGCAAGCTGACTTCACGACCCAATACCGTGAGCAGCTTTTCATTCGGTATGGTTATCAGCGAATCCACATACTGACTCAGTTCCGTCATGCCATCGGTGGCCACCAACATGCGCTTGCGTCCTTCGAAACTGAATGGCTTGGTGACCACTGCCACGGTCAGGATGCCCATTTCCTTCGCCACTTGCGCAACGATTGGCGCCGCGCCGGTTCCGGTGCCGCCACCCATGCCGGCGGTGATGAACACCATGTCCGCGCCTTCCAGCACATCCATGATCCGATCCCGGTCTTCCAATGCCGCCTGGCGACCCACGGACGGATCCGCGCCCGCACCAAGCCCCTTGGTCACAGTACTACCCAGCTGCAGCACGGTTTTTGCGCTGGACGCCTTCAACGCCTGTGCGTCCGTATTGGCGCAAACAAAATCCACGCCTTCTATGTTGGCCTTGAGCATATGCTCCAGGGCATTCCCGCCACCCCCACCAACACCAATAACCTTGATTACCGCTGTCTGATTTGCCGCATCCACGAGTTCGAACATGCCGTTTTCTCCTCTTTTGCAAAAGTTCTTGTTAGCCCGCTAGAAATTCCCCTGAAACCAATTCTTCATTCGTTCCCAGATCCCCGACACCCCGCCTTCAACCCTGTTTGTAGGTACACCACCCACAGCCTGCCTGCGACCGAACAGCAGCAGACCCACACCAGTTGCGTAAATGGGATTGCGCACCACATCGGCGAGACCGCTGACGTGCTGCGGCATTCCAATACGAACCGGCATATGAAAAATCTCCTCCGCCAACTCCGCCGCGCCTTCCATCTTTGCGCTGCCACCGGTCAATACCACGCCGGCAACAATCAGATCCTCAAACCCGCTGCGTCGCAGTTCCGCCTGGATCAGCGAAAACAATTCTTCATAACGCGGTTGCACCACCTCAGCCAGTGTTTGCCGCGCCAGACGCCGCGGCGGACGATCCCCGACACTGGGCACTTCAATGGTTTCGTCCGGATTCGCCAGTTGCGTCAGGGCACAGGCAAAACGCACTTTGATATCCTCGGCATGCTGCGTTGGCGTACGCAGCGCCACGGCGATGTCATTGGTCACCTGATCACCGGCAATCGGGATCACGGCGGTGTGGTGGATGGCGCCATCGGTAAACACGGCGATATCAGTTGTGCCGCCACCGATGTCCACCAAGCAAACAC
>JAYUHG010000167.1:0-4501 GCA_043767195.1 Gammaproteobacteria bacterium
ATACCTTATATATGTCCGCAGTTGCCGGATATGCAAAAACAGGCGCTGGCCTTACAGGTCAAGGTGCCATTGTTGTGGACCAGTGTGTTGCTGGATAACTGGCGCGCCCTGAAAAAACTGGGCATCAGCTCGGCCTATTCACCCACCGGCTTCTACTCCTGGTGGTCCATGGATTTCCCGGTGAGCATGGGCGACTACAAATACTCCGCGTCACCCGACGAGCCGGTAGTGCTATACATGATCCGCGGCGCCAATGGTCCGGTGCGCGGCCTGCCGGCGCGGGATCAATACCGCAACGGCAGAATGGAGTTGCTGCACACGTCGTTCGAGACGCTGGAATTCGAGACACGCCGGCAACTGGCGGAGACTCTGGGTCCCGGCGGCTTTGATGCGGCGCGCGACATCCAGGGAATCACCATCAACCGCTGGCCCCATGGCTACGCTTATGAGTACATTGAATTATGGGATCCGGACTATGCCCCGGGGGAGGCGCCCCATGAAATTGCCCGCCAACCCTTTGGCCGCATTGCCATCGCCAATTCAGATGCCGAGGCCTACGCCTACGTGGATGGCGCCATCAACGCCGCGCACCGCGCGATCACCTATTTGAACGCTTGAGCCATGAGCGATTCCACTTTGCGCGCTTTACTGGCCCATGGGCGACATCTGCGTGATACCAGCACACCGTTCGTGCTGGCCACCATCTTGTCCACGGAAGGCTCCACCTACCGCAAGGCCGGCGCCAGCATGATCATCGGCGCCGATGGCAGCATGGCCGGCATGTTGGCCGGCGGCAGTTTTGAAGCAGAACTGGCGGAACGGGCGCAACCGGTGCTGCAAAGCGGAAACAACCTGGTGTTCGAATTCGAGATGCCGAGTCCCCGTGATACCGACTCCGGCAGGACCTGGCGCCGGGACGGCATGGCGCGCATTTTGTTACAACGCTTCGGTCCGGATAATCAATTCCAGCCGCTGTCGGATTTAATGCGCGCCGTGGCGCAATCAAAATGCGCGGTACTCGTGTGCGTCATTAACAGTGAGGATGAAGCGCTGCCGGCGGGGAACAATTTTCTTTGTGGTGTGGAAAGCCCCACGCCTCTGCCCGGACCGCTGGCCGATGACATCCAGGCCACGGCGGCGGCGGCCATGGAATCCGGCGCGCCGCTGCTGGTGCATCAACACACCGGCGCCGGGGAATCGGAGTTATTTTATTTGCCGGTATATCCACCGCTGCATCTGCTGATTCTGGGCGCCGTACCGGACAGCATTCCGGTATCCCGTCTGGCGCGACTGCTGGGCTGGCGTAACACTATCGCCGATCCCCGCAGCGCCTTGTGCCGACCGGATCGGTTCCCTGATGCGGATGCCGTGCTGAATGTGGACCCGGAAAATCTGGAGGCAGTACTGAATCTGGACAAGGTAGACGCGGTGTTATTGTTGACGCGCAGCTTTGATCAGGACAAGCAACTGCTGCCAACCCTGGCGCGCAGTCAGATCCCGTTTGTGGGCATTCTCGGTTCCCGCAGCCGCTGCGCGAAACTCATGGACACGCTAGGGGCCGATGCCTTGCGCTTGCAAGGTCGTGTGCATGGGCCGGTGGGTCTGGATATTCGCTGCGACTCTCCAGAGGAAATAGCCCTATCCATCGTGGCCCAGGTCCAGTCAAACTGGCGTCCCGGCAAGAAACTCACGGTGATGCCCCCGGCGGCGATACCGGTTGCCGCTGCGCCGGAAAAACAATCCACAGAACCGCTGCTCTGGACCATCGTGCTGGCGGCCGGTGGCTCCAAACGCTTTGGCGGCTTCAAACAGCTGCTGGAATGGGAGGGGGAAAGCCTGTTGCGCCGCGCGGTGCGCATTGGCACCGGATTGTGTGGTGAACGCGTCATCGTGGTGCATGGGCCCAAGCCCACAAAGTGCCAGCGGGAACTCAGCGGCTTTGATGTCAAACATGTCATTAATGAGAACTGGGAAAGCGGCATGGCCCTGTCCCTGAAGACCGGCATCCGCGCCTTGCCGGAAAACTGCACCGGCGCCCTGATCCTGCTCTGTGATCAACCCTTGCTGCGCCAGGAGCGGGTGGCACAACTGGCGGACCTGTGGCAACACCAGCCGGACAAGATCGTGACCAGCACCTATGCCGGTGCCCACGGCGTGCCGGCCATATTCCCGCGCCGGGTATTTGCCGAGTTGCGCAAACTCACCGGGGATCGGGGGGCGCGCTCACTCATTGATGGGCAGCGGGAAAATGTCCTCGAAGTGGACATGCCCGAGGCGGCAGTGGATATTGATACGCAAGATGACTACGCTGCACTTATCAAACACGGCGGCAGGAACCCATGACAAAACTCACTATTAATGGCAAACCCCATGACCTCGCAGTGGAAGACGATATGCCGCTGTTGTGGGCCATTCGCGAGGCCGCCGGACTCACCGGCACCAAATTCGGCTGCGGCAAGGGCCTGTGCGGCGCCTGCACCGTGCATGTGGACGGCGCGGCCATGCGCTCTTGCAGCATACCGGTGAGCTTCGCAGCCGGAAAATCCGTCACCACCATTGAAGGACTGGCGGACGGAGACAAGTTGCACGTAGTGCAGGAAGCCTGGATTGCGGAAAATGTCCCGCAATGCGGCTATTGCCAGCCGGGACAGATCATGGCCACCGTGGATTTCCTCAAGCGCAACCCGAACCCCACCGAAGACGACATTCGCAATGGCATTACGAACCTTTGCCGCTGTGGTACCTATCTGCGTGTGCGCAAGGCGATTCTGCGCGCCGCGGCGAAAATGGCGGAGGGCGCGGCATGAACAATTTGATGAACGTGTCCTTAAAGCGACGTGAGTTATTCGGTTGGGGCGCCGCCGCCGGCGCTTTGGTATTGGGATTTCATATGCCGGCACGGGCGGCAACAGCAACGGCCACCACCGCCATGAATGCCTTCGTGGCCATTGATGGGCAAGGTGTCGTCACAGTGTTAAGCCCGTTCATCGAGATGGGCCAGGGTACCTACACCGGCATGGCCATGCTGGTGGCGGAAGAACTGGATGTGGATATGTCCGCCATGCGCGTGGTGCAGGCGCCCCATGGCAAGCCCTATCAAATCATGTTTAACAATACCGCGCGCTTTACCGGTGGCAGCTACAGTGTGCGCTCGGCCTACCTGCCCTTGCGCCAGGCCGGCGCGGCCACACGCACCATGTTGATACAGGCGGCGGCGGATCAATGGCAGGTGCCAGTGAAGGAACTGCGCACCGAAGCCGGCGTTGTAGTGCATGTCCCCTCCAAGCGAAAAATATCCTATGGCGAATTGGCGCCGCAGGCCGCGAAGCAATCCGTTCCGGAACAGGTGGCGCTCAAGGCCCAAGGGGATTTCCGGCTGCTGGGCAAACCCACGGCGCGCCTGGATGCCACGGAGAAATCCACCGGCGCGGCGGAATTCGGCATGGATGTGCAGGTGGATGACTTATTGATCGCCGCCATCCGGCACAGCCCGGTATGGGGCGCGAAGGTCAAACAACTGGATGCCACGGCGGCAAAGAAACTGCCCGGTGTCGTGGGCGCCCACTCGGTCCACGGTGGTGTCGCGGTGGTAGCGGACAGTTACTGGCATGCGCGCAAAGGCATGGACGCACTAAAGGTGGAATTTGATTCCGCGCCCCATGGAGACTTCGCCTCCGCGGCTTATGCCGAGCGACTCAAGCGCCGGCTGGATGAAACGGGCGTATCTGCCGAGGACGAGGGTAATGTCAGTCAGGCTTTGGGTCAGGGTGCGCAGCAGTTACAGGCCGACTACAGCGCGCCGTTTCTGTCCCATGCGACCATGGAACCGCAGAACTGCACGGCACAGATCAAAGACGGGCGCTGCATTTTGTGGGCGCCGAATCAGGCCGCGGACATGGTGGCGGATCTGGCGGCCAAGATCAGCGGCCTGCCATTGGATGCCATTGAGATCCGCACCCCTTTCCTGGGCGGCGGTTTCGGGCGACGCATCAACATGGATTATGTGGCCCAGGCCGTGGAATTGGCCCGCGCCCATGCTGGTCGCGCCGTGAAAGTGATGTGGACCCGGGAAGAGGACATGCAGCACGATCATTATCGGCCCATGACCCTGGCCCGCTATCGCGCGGCGTTGGGCAAGGACGGTATGCCGATGGCACTGCACATTACCAATGTCGGCGACGGGCCGGATCGGCACGTATTCCCGGAGGGCATCACCAAGACCAACTTGGACGAGTCCGTGGTGGAAGGCGCCCGTGAACAACCCTATGCCATTGCCCACCGGCGCGTGGATTATGTCTATGAGCAGAGCCACGCCCCCATCGGCTATTGGCGCTCCGTGGGCAACTCCATTAATGCGTTCTTCAAGGAATCGTTTCTGGATGAAATGGCCCACGCCGCGGGACGGGATCCGGTGGAGTACCGCGTTGCGTTGCTGAAAGATCAGCCGCGCTTTCGTAACGTGCTGGAAACCGCAACCAAGCTGGCGGGCTGGCGCGGCAAA
>JAYUHG010000168.1:0-4491 GCA_043767195.1 Gammaproteobacteria bacterium
GCGCCCCATATGAATCCGCCAAGACTGATTGGCAATGAGGGCGAGTATGGGGAATTCGTGTTGCCGTTGCGCAATCCCAACGCGGATGCAAAGGAAGTCATGGATGATTTTACCCACGAGGGATTTTCCTGGACTTTGATCGCCCACGAGTCCCGTCCCGGACATGAATTGCAATTTTCCGCCATGGTGGAATCCGGTGTGTCGTTGGCACGGGCCATCTATGCGTTCAACAGCGCCAATGTGGAGGGCTGGGGCCTCTACTCGGAGGCCATCGTCAAGGAATACCTGCCGCTTGATGGGCAATTGTTCGGCCTGCAGAATCGCCTGCTGCGCGCCGCGCGGGCATTTCTCGATCCCATGTTGAACCTGGGCTTGATGCAACCGGAGCGGGCCAAGAATTTCCTGATGCAGGAAGCGGGTTTCTCCGAGCCCATGGCCACCCAGGAAGTGGATCGCTACACCTTCCGCGCGCCCGGACAGGCCACATCTTATTATTTCGGCTACATGAATCTGCGCGCGCTGCGCGTGGAAGTGGAAATGGCCATGGGTCCCAAATTCAAGCAAAGGGAATTTCATGATTACCTGCTGCAGCAGGGACTGTTGCCGCCGGCCCAACTGCGCCGGGCGGTGATGGAGGATTATGCCGGGGTGAAATTATGAGCAGGCAGTTCATGTCAGGATTGGCGCTTGCACTGTCGGTGGCCGGGACTGCCGTGGCAGATGAGGCAAAGGATACCCGCGCTGATCCAAAGCGCTTCAATTACGGCGACGTATTCAATCTGGAACTGGTGAATGAGCCACAGGTATCCCCTGACGGGCGACGCGTGGTGTATGTGCGCACCAGCATGGACATCATGAAGGACCAGCGGCGCACCAACCTCTGGATCATCAACAGCGACGGCAATGACAATCGCCCGTTGCTATCCTCCCGGCAAAGCTATTCCACGCCGCGCTGGTCGCCCGATGGGAAACGTCTGCTCTATATCACGGGGGTTGGGGGCAGTCCGCAGATGTATGTGCGCTGGATGGACACCGGCCAGACCGCACTCATTTCCAATCTCACCGAGCCGCCGGGTTCGCCCACCTGGTCGCCGGACGGGCAATGGATCGCGTTCACAATGTTTGTGCCAAAGGAAAAAGAGCCGCTGGCCAAGCCACCGCAGAAACCCGAGGGCGCCGAATGGGCGCCGCCGGTGAAGGTCATTGACAGCATGATCTATCGTGCCGATGGCGAGGGATTTTTGAAGTCGGGCTTTACACATGTATTCGTGGTTGCCGCGGAAGGCGGTACGCCGCGGCAATTGACCGAAGGGGACTTCAACCATGGCGGCGCGTTGTCCTGGGCACCGGACAGCAAGTCCATTCTGTTTTCCGCGAATCGCGCCGCGGATTGGGAACTTGATCCGGTGGATGGGGAAGTTTTTTCCGTGGCCATGGAATCCGGTGATTTGGAGCAACTGACCACGCGCAATGGGCCGGACTATGGCGCTGCCATGTCGCCCGATGGCAAGCACATTGCCTATCTGGGATTTGATGATCGCGAACAGGGCTATCAGGTGTCCCATTTGTATGTCATGAACAGCGATGGCAGCGGCGCGCACTCGTGGCCGGTCAATCTGGATCGGGACGTGGATAACATTTCCTGGGACGGAGACAGCCGGGGTGTGTTCTTTCAGTATGACGATCATGGTGTGCGCAAGATTGGCCATGTTGATCTTGGCGGACCCATGCGCGTCATCGCGGAAGGCGTCGGCGGTAATGACTTGGGCCGGCCCTATACCAGCGGTGGATTCACCGTGGCCCGCAATGGCACACTGGCATTCACCATCAATACACCTTATCGCCCCGCAGAACTGGCGGTCAGCAGCGGTCGCGGGGCGGCGAAGCAGTTAACCCGTCTGAATGAAGATTTGTTCGCGCACAAGACTTTGGGCGCAGTGCGCCAGATCACCTGGAAGTCATCCCATGATGGGCGGGAAATTGAAGGTTGGGTGGTGACGCCACCGGGGTTTGACGCGCAGAAAAAATATCCGCTGATCCTGGAGATCCACGGCGGCCCATTTGCCGCCTATGGACCGAACTATTCCACCGAAGTGCAGCTATTTGCCGCAGCCGGTTATGTGGTGTTGTATGCCAATCCGCGCGGCAGCACCAGTTACGGCGAGGAATTCGGCAATCTGATCCATCACAACTATCCGGGCAACGATTTCGATGACCTGATGTCCGGAGTGGATGCTGTCATTGCTGATGGGAATGTGGATGCCGAGAACCTGTTTGTCACC
Source organism: Gammaproteobacteria bacterium (assembly GCA_043767195.1). GTDB lineage: Bacteria > Pseudomonadota > Gammaproteobacteria > Eutrophobiales > Eutrophobiaceae > 2-02-FULL-61-13. The sequence continues at coordinate 2,283 of JAYUHG010000168.1, forward strand.
GGTGGTTCCGGCGGTGGTGTGCTGACAGCCTGGATCGTGGGCAAGACGAATCGTTTTCGCGCCGCCGTGGTAGCCAAGCCGGTGATCAATTGGACCAGTTTCGCGCTCACATCCGATCTTACCAACTTCTTTTACAAATACTGGTTCTCCGGCTACCCGTGGGACGTACAGGAGCAATATTGGCAGCGGTCGCCACTGTCGCTGGCCGGCAATATTTCCACGCCGACCATGTTGCTGACTGGCGAGGCGGATTGGCGTACCCCTATTTGGGAGTCCGAACAGTTGTATCAGGCGCTCAAATTGCGCAAAGTGGACACAGTAATGGTGCGCGTCCCGGAGGCGTCCCATGAATTAGTGGGCAGGCCTTCTAATATGATTGCGAAAGTGGCGAATATTCTCGCGTGGTTTGAAAAGTATCGGACGGATAAGAAATAAAAGACCGTATCTCGTCGTTCGTGAAGCGTATCTCGTGAAGACCGTATCTCGTCGTTCGTGAAGCGTATCTCGTGGAACCAAAACAACTCAGCGGTGTCAGTCTAATCGCTTCACGCTTCACGTTTCACGCATCGGCAGTAGTTTATTCTTCGCTCACTCCCCGCTACAGTACCGGCTTGGACGCCTTCTCCGCATTCTGGGCCCACGCCGTCACCCTCGTCTGGGGTCTGCCACTGGTCATCGCTGTTACCGGTGCTGGCATTTTTTTCACCATCATCAGTCGCTGCGCTCCCTATACCGTTATCGGGCATACGTTGGCCATTCTGCGTGGTCGCTATGATGATCCGGCCAAGCCGGGGGAGGTGTCCCATTTCCAGGCGTTGACATCCGCGCTGGCCGGGACCATTGGTCTGGGCAATATTTCCGGCGTGGCCATTGCCATTGGCATCGGCGGCGCCGGGGCGGTGTTCTGGATGTGGGTGGCCGCGTTGTGCGGCATGGCTACGAAGTTCTTCACCTGCACACTGGCCTGCATGTATCGCAAGACCGATGCTGACGGTATTGCCCAGGGCGGACCCATGTATTTCATTGAGGTCGGTCTCGGCCCGAAGTTCCGGCCCCTGGCCATCATGTTCGCGTCCTGTGGCATGGTGGGTGCGCTGCCACTATTCCAATCAAATCAACTGGCGACGCTGTTGCATACGCAATGGGATTTGCCGGCGCTGGCCACCGGTCTGGTGGCCATGGTGCTGGTAGCTGCCGTGGAATTGGGGGGTATCCGCAGGATCGGGGCGGTGACCGCCCGCGCAGTGCCGTTCATGTGCATGTTGTACATCGCATCCTGCCTGTTCGTGCTGTTATCCCATCTGCCCGCCTTGCCCGGCGTGTTCCGGGACATTTTCACCCATGCCTTCGGTATTGAAGGTATCGCGGGCGGCGCCACGGGGATCGCCCTGCGGGAAATCATCGTCACCGGCGTCAAGCGCGCGACATTTTCCAACGAAGCCGGTATCGGCACCGAGGAAATGGCTCACGGCGCGGCGCGCACCGATGAACCGGTGCGGGAAGGCCTGGTGGCCATGCTCGGGCCGGTGATAGATACTCACATCATCTGCACCATGACCGCGTTGGTGATATTGACGTCCGGTGTGCCGCTGGGGTCCGAGGGTGTGGCCATGGTGGTGAGTGCTTTCGATCAATCCATGCCGGGGATTGGGCGACCGGTGTTGAGCATGGTATTGGTGCTATTCGCCGTCTCCACCATGATCACCTACTCCTATTACAGTGTGAAATGCGCGACCTATCTTTTCGGGAAACGCCTCGGTCGCGCTTCCGTATACATTTATATTGCGCTGATTCCAGTGGCGGCCATGTGGGCCCAGGGCACGGCGGTGAATATCATTGATACGGCGTTCGCGTTGATGGCCATTCCGACGTTGACCAGCACCCTGCTGCTGTCCCCACGGGTGGTGGCGGCGCTCAAGGATTACCTGCGTCGCATGCAGTTGCGCAATGTCTGAGACGCCCTTGCTATACTTGGACCACTGTTACCGCCAACCGAGGAAACCCATCATGGGATCAGCATTTCGAAACCTGACTGTCTGCGCCGCGATCACATTGGCGTCGTCCGGCGTTCTCGCGGATGTGGAGGCAGGGAAGCAGGCCTATCAGGCCGGAGATTACGCTACCGCGCTGGCGGAATGGCGCTGGGATGCAAGCCAGGGGAACGCGACTGCATTAATGGGTCTCGGACGCATGGCCGAGCAAGGCCAGG